>JBILTA010000057.1:0-14208 GCA_044371785.1 Pirellulaceae bacterium
TGTTTTTAGAGGCTACGACAACTTCGGCTCGGCGTGGAGCGTTATTCTTTCGATCTTTGGACACATTTAATCGCAATAGGGCTTTGACTAAAGCAAAGCCCGTACCTGGTTGCAATGGAACTTCAGCATTCTTCAATTGGTAATCGGTGTAAGCTGCCAGACCTTGTTGACGATAAATCGAGTCCGCTTCGGCCATGTCGAACAGGGCGCTCGAAGTAATACCAACGACCAAAGTGTCTTGTAGATCTACGGGCATAACGTTGACTCAGGAGGTGGGAAGCAAGGTTTAGCCGAGAATTGTAAACAATGAAGTGAATGTTAGGGTAAGTCTATAGTCGATTTCGGGCGAGAGCTTCAAAATCGAGTGAAACCGTAGGGTTAGGCCTAAGATTCGAAGAGGATTGGTTCAGCGGCATTTGACTCGCATCGGAATGGGATTGGAGGGGCCCATGGTCACATTACGACGAACACTCTTTACCTCGCGTTGATCCAATAGCTCGAATTGAAATTCTTTGGCGAAGACACCTAAAACCATCGCCATTTCAAAACTCGCAAATGCAGCACCGAGGCATCGTCGATGCCCGCCTCCAAATGGCATATACACAAACGGAGAGTAACTCCGTTCAAGAAAACGATCCGGAATGAACTTTGTCGGCTCAGGGAAATTTTCGGGATTGTAATGAGCTAAGACGGTTGCAATGGCTAATGTGTGGCCTGCAGGTAAGTGATACTCACTTAAATCAAGTGGCTGAGTAAGTGTACGTAGTGTTTCGGTAACGATGGGGTTGAGCCTGAGCGTTTCCTGGATACAGGCTTTCAAAAATGGGGCAGAGCCCACGGTATGTGGATCTGAATCAAGGCGAGTTAATTCACTTCGCAATCGTTCCAATGATTGTTGATTTCGATGTAAGAAGTACATGGCCCAAGTCAGCGACAAAGCAGTCGTTTCATGTCCTGCAAAAAGGAATGTGATCAACTCGTCGCGGATATGGTCTGTGGTAATTGGCGAGCCGTCTTCATAGGTTGCTTGGCAAAGTAGGGAAAGTATGTCGTCAGGTGTATCCGAAGAATTCCGTCGGGTTTCGATGACCCGATCCATTAGTTGAAACAGACGCTCTCGAGCGGGGACGAATCTACTCCAGGGGCTTAGTCCAAAAAAACTACGATGGGATTTCGGTGTGAAAAAGAGAATCGGATGCATAGACTTTACCATATTGGTGGATGCATCGATCAACGCGGCAACTTCGGAGGCTGAAGTGCCACCAAAAATATTCTCGACAATCACCTGAAAGGAAATTTGGGTCATCAAAGGGAGAATGTCTACCCGCCCTAAAGCCAGTTTGGATTCAAGGTTGTTTCGCGCAATCCTTTGCATCGATTGACCGTACGATCTCATGCGGTCACCGTGAAACATGGGCATGAGCAGACGGCGTTCGCGACGATGAGCTGAGTCTGCCATTGCAAAAATGGAACCGCTTCCTAAAAGCCCTCGAATTACGGGTTCAGCAAATACGCCAAAATGTTCCGGAGGGACGCTATAGATTTCTCGGATTAGATCTTCTCGCCCGGTTAATACGATTGGACCGTTGAGGGCATGGATAAAGAAGGGATCGCCATACTGGGCCCGCCATTTTTCGAATGTCACTTTGGGATCGCGCATCAGTTGCAACGTGGGCCAGAGTTTTCCGCTTGGACCTTTCGGTAGTTTCGTTGTCGACGACATAGATAAGGTGATTCCAAAGAGCAGAGTTGGATGCAATGTTCCAGAAAAGGAATCATAAGTCTATCCGGATGCACGGATGAACTAGGGTAGCTTTTGCCAGTGGGGACAATCGACCGCATAGCGGTATTGATAGACGTATGCCCACCCATGGACGAGATTATTATGGAAAATAGGCGGAGCCAAGTAGGTTCGAGAGGGATATCACCAAGAGGAACTATTTCGGGCGGGGGTGATTACGATACAATGTTGGGTTTCCACTGCTGTCCCCTGAGCGGGATGATAGGCCTTCCAGTTCACCGTTAGAAAATGCGGGCGATGAATATCGTTACGCTAGCCATATGCCGTTTATTTCTTCCAACTCTGGCGATTCAAGTGAATCGTCCGAGGACAAAATCGAATTTGTTACGGAACCGCAACTGCAGGTTATCCGCGCGTTCAACCTGACGATGGATCGATTGCTTCCAGCGGGGCAACCTTCGGTTTGTTTGAAATGTGGGGCACCTACGGAGCGTTTAGTTCGGGCGGATTTGGACAACAAGATTTTTTCTTGTACCGTTCAACTGCCGGCTTGCGCACGTTGCTCGCAGAAGCATCCCTTTACTTCTTGGGAAACCAACCGAATTGCCATCATTGCCGGGCTCATGGCACTTCTATCGATGGGGTTGATTTTTGCTTCGCAAATTTTGGCGGGGCTAATTGGTATTGCGATAGCGGCAGTCTTCGGGTGGTTGATGACTCCCCATCCTTGGATGTCACGCCGTAATCGACAAGCACAGTTGTTTGAATTACTCAAGTCTTCAGAAAGATACTGCTTGATCGTAAACGAAGTGCCCGACACGAAGTTGACTTTGCCCGATATAGAAACGGCACGAAATTTCAGCAACGTCCAAGAGAGTTCATCACTCAACGAGAGCTTTGGATGGCATTCCGATTTCCGCTGGGGAGTTGTGGCACACGATTTTAGCGTTGACACTGCAAGTATCCCAGTCTTGTCCGCACTGCTGGAAATTTTGGTGGAGGAGATGACAGAGTTCGCGTATCGATGCCGGAATGGGAAAGAAGTGGCGATGCGACTGCACCTAGAGTTGCTGGAAGGGGGGCGTCGCACCTTGAATTTTGACATTATACCGAACGTGGCCAAGCAGAAGCTGGCGGAATTGGAAGGGAGATTGAATCGTCTTCCACCGATGGTCGTCAATGGCCCCATCGTGGTGCATCTATTTGTTTCAACCCATACCCAAACAAAACTCTATACCAAACTGCCAGCGGTAAAGCTAAGTGACGAAGTGCAGGAAGTTGCAGCGGAACAAACAGCTGCCAGAAAAGCCGAATTGCGTCCAAGTGATTTGGAAGAAGCAGCAGAATCAAGTTTAGATGCAGAAAACGAATACCAAGATGATGAGAATTCAGAGTCTTACGCAAAATTTTCCATCGAAGAATTACTGACGTGGCAGAAGGCAGCTCCACGGCAATTGCATTTGCTCAATTTTATCGCTGATCGACTGGTGGATTTATCGCGAACCGCCGAGGCACTTGAACTTTGGGAAGGGTTCATGGTGGAGAACGACGATATACCAGGGGCTCGCTTTCAATTTGCCGTCTTTCTCGAAAGAGCCGAATATCTAGAGCGGGCGGCCAGTGTTTGTCAGAAGTTGGTTGAGCTTGAGCCCGGCAATACCGATGCATTCGGATTGTTAGCGCATTTGTTATTGCAGTTGGAGCAACCCGAAAATGCTGCCAGTGTTTTGCAAAGAGCGCCTATTCAGGGGCGAACGTTAGAGTTTTATGTCGCCGAAGCTCGGGTCTTCAATGCGTTGGGCGATAAAGAAGAACTCTGGAAAACTCTGGAGTTAATGAAAGAACGTTTTCCGGAAGCTGCCGCTACCTGGTATCTGAGGGCTATGCATCAGACACAGCGGGAACGTTATCGCGAAGCTCTCGATGATGTGGATCAATTGGAGAAAGTAGCGGGAACGAGTTGGAATGTTATTCAGCTGCGCAGTCATCTGCTCTACCAGTTGGGCCAGATTGCAGATGCGATGAAGGTGATCGATGACGCGCTCGAACAGCAGCCCGATGATATTGCTCTAAGACTGCTGCGGGCAGAATACTTTTATGGCCTGAATAAGTTTGAAATGGCTATCGAAGATTGCCTGCGAGTGGTCGAGCGTGTTCCGGAATACCCGTATGCACATCAGTTGCTGGCTGCTACTTATCTTGAAAATGGGGACTATGATGCGGCTATTAGCAGCGCCCAAAAGGCAATCGATCTGTCAGAATCTACGTCTTATCTCATGGGGCTGCTTGGTTCCGCCCATTTAATGAAACAAGAAGATGAAATTGCGGAAAGCTATCTGATTCAAGCCTGCGAAGCGGATCCTAGCAATATCCAAGCTCGATATCGTTTATCGCAATTGCGAGCGAATCAAGGTGATTTGGAAAAGGCGATTGAGGAATTGAATGCAATTTTGACAGAGAACCCAAAGCATTCAACGGTTCTGTTGACGCGTGGTTACAACTATTTGTCTTTGCGTGATTACGAGAGAGCGAATTCGGATTTCACCTTGGTCATTGAATTGATGCCAAAGTCATTGGCGGGGCTGAGAGGCAAGGCGATTGCGTTGGAAGCCTTAGATCGCCGTAAGGAAGCTCTCAGTCATTACGATCAAGCCTTAGAGGTTGATCCAGAAGATGCGGACAGCTTAGTCGGTAGATCGCGTTTGCGAATGTCTGACAACAATATGGAAGCGGCAGAAAGAGATCTTAACAGCGTGCTCGAGTCCATGCCGGACTCCATTCAGGCACTCTATATGCGTGCGCAAGTCAATATGCATTCTGGAAAGTTAGATCAAGCGATTAGTGATTTTGACGAGATCCTGAAGAATAATCCCGACTTTACGCCCGCATTGATTGGCCGGAGTGCGGTTTGGAATCAAAAAGGTGAGATAGAGAAATCGCAGGACGATTTGGACGCTGCCATTCAAAGTGCACCGGAGCAAGCTGAGGAGTCTGATTATTCGCGGTTGCTGCAGATTGCGCATTTGGCTTTTGTACAAGAGAAGTACGACGAAACGATTGCGGCGGCCAATGAGGCTATAGCGGCATCGGATGAAAATACTCATGCGATTCGAATTCGCGCGGGGGCGTATTGGTATCTCGATCAGTTCGCAGAAGCGCTGGATGATTATGATCACCTGATCAAGGCGTCCGAGACTCGCGATCCAGGCTTGCTTAACGGGCGTGGTCAAGTTTATTGCGAACTTGGTGAATTCGATTTAGCTCTTGCCGATTTGCAAGAAGCCGTTGAGTTGGCTCGGAAGTCGGAGCTCAATACGGTATTAGCTTATACGCTCAACGGTTTGGGAAAAACTCTGACGGGGCTAGGGAGATACGAGGAAGCCCAAGTTGCATTTGATGAGTCCTATTCGCTACAACCCAAAAATGCGTGGCTACATTTCAATCAGGGGCTTATGGCGGCAGTTCGCCATCAACCCGCAATCGCTGTTGAGTTTTTCAAAAAGGCACTGGAGCTTACGGACCCGGCACTTTCGCCAAAGAAGCGTGCCAAAGCCAAAGCTTATGTCGATAGGTATGCTTCGGGTGCATATCAGTCAGAATGATCGTCAATAGAATCGTAAACTTGTTGGAATTTCCGAGACAACGTCCCGGCATTCGCGTAAAATGCGACCGCTTATCTTAATAACATGTCTATCGATTCCAAAAGTGTCGCTTATTTTGGGCTGACATTCTTTTGCGAAGCCTGCCGTTTAAAGAAGAACTAGAGGGTGTTGTGGCGACGACATCTGAATTTCAAAGTCGTATAGCAGATATATCGCGCGCGCTGTCCGCAACCGTATTGCACGCAGCGGTATGGGGTGCGTCACTTTATTTTGTTGCCATCGAATGGGAAAGACCCTATTTGGCCTGGGCACAAAAGAACGGCTTTGGGCTCCCCAGTATCCTCAATCAAGTGTTGAAGTGTTGGGATATGATGCTCTCGTATCCTTATTTGGCGATAGCGTTGTTCGGTTTATTGGTCGCTGCAGATTTTAGTGTCATGCTGCAATTCACACGAACCTCCTCGATGCGGTTGATGAGAGATTTGTGGTTTGTGACGATATTGGCGGTGCCTCTCATCCTTCTCCCGCTACTTGGAATGATACAAACCCAGAACTTCTTAGAGAAGCAAGTGGATCCCTACTCAATTCTGCTTGCTTCACCAGAGATCGCGGCAGAAGTGGATTTGCTCAATGGAAGTTGGAGCACACAGTCCGTCGTTTCCAATACTCAACAAGCGGAGCCTTCGGGAGAAGTTTTCGAGCGTGTTGAATTTAAGGATGGGGCTTTTCAATGGGACTCGCGAGAAATGGGAATAGCAAAAGGGATGGTCTATTTTGAAGCGATGCGTTCCCCCAAACATATTCAATTTGTGGCGATGCATCCAGAATCACGCTGGACAGTACGAGCGGGAATCTATCGGGTTCAGGAAAATTGTTTGGTTATGATGCTGCCCAAATGGAACTTCTTGTCACTTCCGCCGCCACTTGATTTCGAGTGGGACGATTCCCGTTACGAAACGCTCATCCTGTACAGGGAGGAAATGAAATGAGCGCGGAGCATATTGGATTAAAGCCAAGACAGGAAGTTGTATTGCGATCGTTGGGAATTGTGCTGCTCCATTTATTCTCCGTTGGGATGGTCATCATATGGTGGGGAGTTCAGTGGATACCCAGCTATTTTGAGTTTCATGAGAACAAAGGGTTCCTAAACCCCGAACTCGTAAGTATGGCTCAGATTTGGTTCGATCTGCTTAAACTCGGAAATTTAGCCTTAATCGCCATTTGTGTAGGTGCACTGTTCTTCGATGTTTTGGTTGTATCTCTATTGGTGCGCTCGCGAAGTTTACAGTGGCTGACGGATTACTGGAGTACTTTGATTATATCCCTTCCACTTTTCTGTGTCATTGTAACTGGAACTAAGATGCTGGATGGATACTGGGGATTGCAAGAACGCATCGCACAGCAAAGGCAACGCGGAGTTGGGCAACGAGGCAGAGACTTTCAGAATCTATTCGGAAACTGGATGTTGATCGCAAGAGAAAAGGATGGTAGTCGACAAGCGATTGAACCGAACAAGTTTACGTTAGTTATCGATGGAGAGAGCTACAAATGGCTCACTGAGAATGGAGAATGTCTAGGTAGTTGCAACGTTTATTCTTCGAGTGACCAAAACGAAATGAGCTTTGTACCCAATGAAATCGATGGAAAATCCTGGGGTGGACAAGGTTTCTATCGCGTTACAGCCACTCGATTAGGGCTACATTTGGTGAATGAGCCGGGCTTCTTCGATCTCAGCAGCTTCGATACGCGAACTGGAGGAGAGTTGTGGATATTTGAACGGAAATGACTCCACCGATTATTGGCTTATTGTGGCGTTACTCAACGGTATTTCCACATAGAGTTCAGCCAATTCTAAGGCAATAGACGCGAGTTTGTTGTAGTATTCTTCCGGTGTGGTTATTGACTTGGTTAAACGAAGTTTTCTCAAATCAAGCTCTAATTTGTTGCGCCTTTTGAGTTGTTCCTCTGTAAGGTGCGTATCCTCTTGAGATAACTTTAGTAGAGTCATGGCGGAGAGATCTCCGTCGATGTCCGCACCATCTGCAGCTTGTTTGATCAAGCGAATCCCTCTAAAAAATGAAGCTGCAACACCTTTGCCGTCACCTCCATCGTCTAGCAACGGGTGCTCGGTAGCCAAGCGTTTTTCGTCGGCATAGAACTGTTCGGTCCGTTTTGCTCCCATTAGGAAAGCTTCCAATATCGAGACCGAGTTGTCGTGATCGAGGTCCGCAGCTGGGTCCAAAATGGCTAACGACAAAAAGTCACCAAATCGCGAATAGTTCATCTCCGCTCCACTTTTTGTTGCCGTGATGACGATACGTCCCGTCCGCGAGAGAACAGGTAGAAAAGCCCCACTGCATGAGAAACAGTGGACAATAACCTGTGGACCTTTACCCGGTGCTAAAGCTGCAGCCAGTTCGTTAGCGCTGATATCTTCTCCACGTAAGTTAAACTTAGCAATTTTGCCATCGAAGGTGCCGTGACCAATCATAACGACCCATAGCTCAGAGTCCCCTGCTGCGGCAATACGATCCAAGAAACGTTTCTTATCGGTGATCGTGTTCGACTCTTCTGATTTCAAGGGAGTGGAGCCATCAATCCACTCACAGAATATTCCGCTTTCCTGACAACTCTTTACCCAGCGTTCACTCGAATTGCGAAAACTTGACACATATGCCTCTTCACCGGAAGCACCTGTAACAACGATCATTTGGCGAATAGTGGTCGAGGGCGCCTGTGGAGCATCGGTTTGGGCAAGCAAGTCCGATATCGTTGCGAGTTGAATTAACCCAATGCAAGCAAGCGAGATAGCAGATGTAAAGAGTGGCAGGGAAGAGAGTGTACGTTTTGTATACAGACAAGTGTACGTGAGAGATTTTGCGATTAGCATCATATTATGCGAGTCCTGACTTTCGGCGGATACCCCATTCCAGGCAGAAAAATGAAATAGCGCATAGGATGACCCACGGCTCATTCCAGATGGGGTAGACATAGCTCTCGGTTATAGGAGCACTGCGTTCTGGTAGGTTCTTGGCAAACGATTCGAGCTGAGTGGCATCAATTACTTCGCCATCCGTTTCTTCTGCGATTTGTTGCATCCAAGAGGTGTTCGGCAGCAGTTGTTCGAATTCTTCGGCTGAGGGTTCGGAAGTCCAGCCCGCTTCACCTCGCCCAAGTTCTGAACCATCTTCTGCTAACGCAAGCACTTCGACTCGGAAGACACCCTCCTCTGTAGAAACCAGCGACGTCTCGAATGCACCTGGCAAGGACTCCGATGGTTCACCTTGAAGCGTTAAAGTTTTCCCACTCGGAAGATGAATGGTGTAGGTGAGCTTCACATTTTCAACCGGCTTGAATTCAGCGTCGTAAACGGAAGTACGCAACGCTGTTGCCAAGGGATTGGGATTTGTGATGTTTCCCGCTGATGATGCCTTTGGGGCACCTCTTACAACGGCGATTTGCAATCGTTTGGGCACGTCAGCAATAAGCCACCGAACGGTCTGCCGCCATGCGGCCATGAGCGGTGCTTCCGTGTCCGGCGATTCGCGGTGCATTGCCCAACGCCATAGATCGCCCGCCATAATCGCGGCCGATTTCCCTTTGCCAAACTTCTGCGCTGCCATAATGGGGCGACGTGTACCATTTTCGTCCAATGTATCGGCCAAGACCGACGCACCAGGTTTCAGGCCACTGACATAATTGAGGACTCCCATCGCAGTTCGGTCCGCAAGGAGTCTCTTTTCTGCGTCCTCATTGTCGGTTAAACGGAGCCAGGGCTGTAGCCAGCCCTCACGCGTTAATTCCCAACGCCATTGCTGTGTTTCGACGTTTGCGATTGGAGTGGTATTCTCTTCGGGATAAACGGGTAGAAGTTCTCCCAAGGGCGAGTTTCTTAGAGCTTCTCCTCTAAGAGTTTCTTGTCCTCCCAGCATCAATAGTCCGCCACCACGCATCGACACAAATTGACGCAGTAACAAGAGTTGCTCTTGCGTAAAAAAATCATGCTCAATGTCGTCCAGTATAATCGCCTGGTATTCAAAAAGTTCTTCAGCACTCTTGGGAAAACCTTTGCTGAGTTGTTCCGATTCTTCGACGCCCAAGCGAATTAGAACGGGCTCGTCATAGGCTTCTTTATCTTCTTCGGCGATGTCTTCGAAGCCAGAAAATAAAGGATTAGAGGAGTCCACCTTGGAGTCTCGGAAGGAGAATTTAGGCTCTTTGCGTGCAATTCGAAGTAAGCTTATCAGCTTTAGCTCTTCATCCAAATCAAGAGCTCGACGAATAAACTTAAATTCCCAATTGGGGCGACCAGCAAGATAAAGAATTCGATAAGGGCCAATACCGCGATCCACAACGGCAAAGCGACGGTTGTTGAGTAAGGTGGCTTCGCTTGAGGGAACGCCCGCTTCCAATTGCAGTTCATCCGTCAATTGTATTTTGACTTGAAAGCCTTGGACACCTCGACCTTCAGGACGGAACTGAAAACGATGATTGACCAACTCGCCATCTTTAGGAAGCAAGATCGTAGCTGTTTTAAGCTCTTTGCTTTGAGCATCCAGTAGGCTCAAGCGAGCTTCTTTGCCAGTCAGACCATAAGCTGAAAATTGTGCCAAGATAGTCACTGGCGACGCTTCGAAATCTGTTTGTGAGACCGTTAAGCGTTTGATGTTGATATCTTTTAGTGAATCGATTGTTCGAGTTTGAATTGGATAAACGGGCACACCCAGTGACTTCCAAGTACTTGCTTGGGAAATTGCTTCTGTGCTATTCCCGTCGGTCACTAGCATGATGCCAGCCAAAGGACGATCTGAATAACGTTCTCGAAGTTCGCGTAAGTTATCACCTATCTGAGAGCCGCTTCCGCTCCAGTCCAATTCACTAAACTGTTGAATCGACTGCAGTTGCCGATCGAAACGATATCGTCGCAATTGAAAATCCTGAGCTAAGCGAGTTTGCCAGGGAGCTTCTTTGTCAAGAATTTTAGTCCAGAGGGGATTCCCACCTTCTGACCGTGCTTCGGATTCAATCTTCATGCTTTGGCTGTTGTCTACGAGTACAGCGAAGTAGTTGGCTTGTTCTCTCGCTCTTTCACCTGCAATCATTGGTTCCAGCAGAGTGGCAAGCAGTAGACCTAATGCCAGTATTTTAAAGCTGGCAGCCAAATAAAGCCACTTTGATCGCGCAGGGGCTCGCAGAGCATTCCACAAGATACCTCCGCTAAGTGCAATCCAAAGGAGCAGTATTGGCCAAAACAGTTGAGGCGAACCCAAAACGAATCGCTCGGTCATCGTTTTCCACTCCCGAGATTTTCATAGTATTTCTGTTGAGCCTTTTCAAACTCAGAGGGGACGGGATCGCGATCAATGGGTACAAGACTATTCTTCTCTGCAGTTTTTCTAAGAAGTTCTTCTTGAAGCTTAACACGCAGATCTCGTAATGGATTGGCAACGAGTCGTTCTACTAGCGACCATTGGGGATCGGCTGCATGTTTCCTGGCTTCACGCCGAATGTCGCGAGCAGCTTCTCGAACGCGCGCGACCTGCGATTGCAATTCAGGATCATCCAGTATTTCTTCGACATCGCGAAGGCGATCGGAGAACTCCAGGAAGTCGTCGCCACTGATTGGGGCTGAAGTGTTGGCTCCTCCCATTTGCTCAAGAATGTTGTTCAAGCCTGAGCGAGCTCTTCCTTCACGGGCTTGGGCGTTTGGTTCTTGTTGACGTCCACCTTCGCGCTCTCCTTCACCTCGAGATTGTCCTTCACTGTCGCGTTTTTCTTCACCGTCGAGCTGTTCCGCACCTTGGGGTTGGCCTTCCCTAGGTTCCTGGTTCCGATTCGGCTGTTGGCCTGATCCACGCTGTTGGCCATCTTGGGGTTGTTGCCCTTGGCGGGGTTGCTGTTCCGGGTTCGATTGTTGTCCTTCGTTGGGTTGTTGATTTTCGTTTTCAGGTTGTTCCGGATTTGCTACCGACTCTCTCTCATTTTGCCCGTTGGTTGGTCGCTGCGAATTTTGTGGCTCTCCATTTTGGGGCCGTTCTGCCTGTCCGCTTTCCGCATTGACTTGCCCTGTCCTCGATGGCGGTTGAGGTTCTTGATCTCCATCGGTAGGCAGACGATCTTCACCTTCTTCGCTAGGCTTGCCTTGCTCAGTGTTCCCATTTTGGCTGGGCTCTTCACCCTCACTACCTGTTGCACTTCGCAGTTCTTGGTTCACATCATCCGCTGCCTCGCTTAATTCACGCAAAGCGCGGCGAAGCGATTCTTCTTCACTTCCCAAGACAGAGTCCGCTGCGGATTCAATTTGCTGTTGTAGACGATTGATACCCTGAGTTGCCTGATCCATGAAACGTTGTGTTTCAGGTACGCGTCCTACTTCCACTCCCTGCTCAGCCAGTTGCGATAACTGTTTAAGGTTCTCTTCGATATTTTGCTGTTTGGTTTCACGGAAGGAGTCGTACAGTTTGTCTGCCAGTAACGGCTCGCTGGTTTCTGCCTCCGTAACCGTTTGTTGCATTTTGTCCAAGAGTTCAGTCAACTTCTGTGATTGATCCTTTAGCTCTTGCGGCAGTTGAGAGTCGGGCGATTCAGAACGCAAGCCAATGTTTTCTTCCGGCTTTGGATTAACGCTGGCCTGTTCGGTAAGTTGTTTTTGTTTTTCATTAAGTTCGCGAGCTTGCTCGACCATATCTTTCATACGTTCGGAGAATTGATTGGCGGACTTCTGACGCAACTCATCTCTCATTTGCTCGATTTCACGTTCGGCGCGTGTACCTGCAGATAGGGCCTCATTCGGATCATTTTGGGCTAATGACTCCGCCGCTTGCCGGACATTTTCGCGAGCTTGCTCCATTTGCTCCCTGGTTTGTTCCATGGCTTCGTTTTCATTGGCTTCGTTCATGCGTTCCTTCAATTCATCGGCATCACGCAGTAATTCTTCTTGAGCGTCGCGCAAACGATCGAGTTGCTCTTGTAAAGTTTGCTTCTCTTCTTCCGTTTTGGCGGCTTCGATTTCGGCCTGTAACTTTTGCAACTCTTCATTGAGGTCTTCTTGGCGTTGGGCGAGTTCCTTCAGGCGATTCACAGCTTGACGCACCTCTTGAGCTTGCTGCTCTTCTTCAGGTTGTGGAGGTGTCTGTTGTGACTCATATCGATTGGGGTCGTTGTTGAGTTCGAGTTCGTTGAGTTGCTGTTGACGATTTTGTTGGGACTGAGATTGAGATTGGCTTTGTTGTTGCTGTTGTCTGGAACGAACCATTTCGTGTTCGCGGGCTCGAAGTTGGAGCAAACCTGCGTAGGCGGATTGGGCAGCGGCACGAGCGTTTCGGACTAGTGGTAGTTCTGTTTTTTCTCTGGCCTCTGTGAGAAGCTTAACGACTCGTTCCATATGGCCTTGAATTTGGGTTACGGTCTCCGCTGCATCGGGAGCAGTCGCGTTTTCCTGAATTTCTGCTAATTTTTCGATGACAGAAGCTTGCGAATCGGCAATGACTTGCAAGTCGGAATCAAATTTTTCAGTACGTTCCTCTGCGGTTTCACGTCGGATTACATTCCAGATCGCAACGATAATTTGACGTTGCATCTCAGCTGCCTCTTCCGCTTGCTGTTGTGCGCCACCCTGTTGCTGCTGTTGTTGCTGTTGCTGTTGACTTTCGGACGGTGAGTCCCCTTCGCGATATATCTCTTCGAATGGGCGAACCTCGGCAAAGAAGAGGTCACTTTCAACTCGCCGCAAATTTCCGTCAGCGTCTTTGTCCTCCGCCCAAACATAATATGAAATCAGTTGGTCTGGTTTAGCTTTTAGTTGTTCGAGTGCAAGGAGATGAGATGTGTCTAGTTTCTTTGTAACCGGTTCAGAGTCTGAAAGTAAAACTTCCGTTGGTTCATCTCCATTGATTGAATAGGCCAAGCCAACTTTGGATATGCCAAAATCGTCATTCAATTTGGCGCCAATATCCATTTCTTCGAGGGGGGAAACACGACGATCCGAGGCCTTGGCAAGCTTTATCGTAGGTGGCTTATTGGGCAATACCTTGGCAATAAGCTCTTCGGGGATTTTGTTTTTCCGTCCTTCGGTATCGACGAGGTGAACTTTCCAAGTGGCCGACTCTTTGAGCGTGAGTGTAACGGAATAGAGAGTGGGACTATCTGCTTCTGGGGTGAGCTGGTGTTTGCTCCCAGCATTATCGATGATTTCGACGGTCGAAACCGGTTTGTTCAAATGCAACTTCCATGTCAATTGGCTTCCCTCGGCTACAGTAACTCGGCGCGTATCATCGATGATCTTGTCGGGAGCGGGTGCGTAAGCAGGCGACGAAATTTTAGCATCGCTTCGAATGACCTTAGGGAATTCAAATATCTTGAGTCGAAACTCTTCGCTAACTCCATCACTGTAAGCAACACGGTAGGTTATTGGACTTTCGACGCCTAACAGTACACCGCCGAAGATTGGGTCCTTTAAGTTTCTACGCAACGGTTGGCTCAATTTTTCAGTTCGAGCCTCCGTGGAGTACTCGAGAATTGCGTCTGCAGGTATCGGGCCACTAAAGCGGGCGGTGAAGACAACGTTGCTTCCTTTCTCAATTTCGCTGTTGCCCGGCTCCACCATCACGGATGTTGTGGTAGGGTTATTGACCAGGGAGTTGTTTAGGGGCATCTGGTTAGCACCGGGGAGAATTAAGGTGCTCGAAAGATAAAGAACCAGAAACAAAAGTACGGATTGAACGAACCATAATTGATTAAACCAAGCGGATGGCATCGCATCACGCCAATCATGACTTTCCGCATGATCGAGTGTCTCTTTAAGTAATTCCCGCCGGAAGAAGAGTGACGCCGTATTGGATTCATCGATGGGTTTTTCCAGGATCG
>JBILTA010000506.1:0-4515 GCA_044371785.1 Pirellulaceae bacterium
GCAGGAGGCTTCGCCGGTAAGATGGCTTGCTAACCAATCGACAATGTGATCTGGAAAATCGTGCTCGGTATTCTTGGTGGATGTCATAGATGTGATTCGACGAGAGGAATGGTTAACTTGGGAGCAGATTGCTGAGTTGCAGTTTGGTTCGAAACTCAAGGGCGTCGGTGTCGGGGTCGATAGCAATCGATTTGTCAATACAATGAAGAGCTTGAGCTGGTCGCCCGAGTTTTTCATGACAGATTGCAAGATTGTAAAACGTGATACCTCTTTCACCAAAGAGTCGTAGTGACTCATGATATAGATCTATGGCAATGTCATAGTTGCTTAAGTGCTGGTAGATCAAGCCAAGATCAAAAGGTATGTCGAAGTCACGCAGATGATAGAAGTTTTGTCTCACATGAATCAATGCATCATAAAGCAAATTAATTTCGATGGAATCCGCATCTGGTATTCCGTTTCGGATACTCCTTCGCAACCGATGAAGCGTGATTGGATCATAGCAACTGAGTTTGAGAAAGCTCAAAGCCGTGAATAGATCAGGACCGGCATTCTCGCAGCGTCGAGTGACTTGGTGGAATTCTGCTGGCGTAAATTGCGTGACAGCGGAGAACTCAAATTGTGTTGACGCCAATGAACCTTTGTGGAAGTGCGTCGCAAAGGCAGCAGTTTCAATTAGTCCATCGCGGTACTTGGGTAAATGAGCAAAGCCTGATTTTGATTCAAACCATTTTTCTAAGGCTACAAAATTAAGGTTAAACGAGAAGCAACCGTGCTGAATAAGTGTAGGTGGGCCGCGATCCTGATAATCTTCTACCCTTGGATAGCCTTTGTCGGTCACCAAAAGAAACATCGGTCGATGCGACCAAGAGTTAAGCTCGTCGAGGCAAGCGAAAGCTCCCACGGGCAGCATGAAAGTTCCGTTTTGTATTTCGGTAGCGAGTTGAGTCGCAATGGCATTCCAGAGTGGATCAGAATAGGCAGGGGTGGTTTCTTTATGTTCCCATTCTAAGTCGAGATGCTCTAACACATCGACTTGTTCTTGGGTGAACATTGAACCTGAATCGCGAGCATGGATCACAGGCCAGAATGCTGAGAGTTCCCCATTTTTGACATGCCAAACATCCATCGGGAGTGAATCAAAAAAATAGTTTCCAATCACGATCAGATGTTCGGCAGGATTTGTAGCGTCGATGAGTTCGCCGCTATGACGTAGTGTGAGACTATGGTCAACTCCCGCCTCATAACGGGCAAAGTCTACTCGCCCTTCGGATACCAATGGTTGGAATGCTTCATGCGCTTCGTAAAACTGGATGTTTCGTTCGGCGCAGTCGGTTAGAACGTACTTCCATGTTGTATGTTGGGGAAGCATTTCTGCCGCGATTTGTTGCAGATGGGTTGCAGTGAGAAAACCAAATCTTCCATGGCCCGCTCCCAATTCGACAATGGTAACGTTTCGGGCCTGCGTGTCTTGAATATAACTGCCAATGAGGCGAGCGTACCGCCAAGCGATATACGAGTTGGTCGTTACGCGCGACGGAACCATGCCGCTGAGCCAAGCGTCAATTCCGAGTGACTGATAATATTTTGCTTGGAGGTTCCAAATGAAAGATCGAGATAGAGGAAGATCTTTTTGGAGAGTATTAACCATATGCGACGTCGTTCGCTCCTCAAGGGACTTTCGAATCAGACCACTCACGGGTTAATCGAAAACATACCCTAAGAAACGACCAGAGGAGTACTAAAGTGTGGTCGCCGAAGAGAATTGCAGGTGAGACTGAGGGAGGTTATGGACCTCGACGATTGTATCGAATGTAACGAGGCTTGGTGATCGTAAGCTTTACGGGTCACAGTGGAAGGCGATTCCCCAATTTTCCAATAAGATGCCTTCGAGTTCTGCAATCTCGCAAAGCCTTGCATTGTATTCCGAAAGATCCTGAGCAGTGGAAAACAGGGAGTCGACGTGGGCTTGGATCGCGTTTTGATAATCGACCAGTGCTATCAAGAGGGCATCAGGCCCAAGTTCATCCGGGGGAGTTTCGTACCGGGCACGAGATAACCGTACCCACTCTTGAGCTTCAGCCAGTTGTCGTAGCGAACTTTCAAATTTTGCAAAAGCAAGACGAACCGAGTTGACTTTTTCGGCAATTTCATAAGCGACGTTTTGTTCAAACGCATCTAGAAGATTGACACTCCTAGCTTGGGCTAATTGCAATTGCCGATGTTTGGCTAACGCAGCACGGTTTCCGATGGGGCGAGAGTATTCGATCCCTACCGACACATCGACAAATTCAACCCGGGACATGTCTTTGAGGGCGTTCCCGAGATCGTCGTTCAGGCCACCGGAACGCACTGCCGATTTCAAGTCCAATTGAGGTCTTAACTGATTTCTAGCAACCTGCAATTCATTGGCAAGTACGGCGAGTTCGTTGCGTTGAATCATGAGGCTAGGATTGCGATTCATGGCCAGGGAGGTAATGGTGTCGATTTCCAGCACCGGAAATGTATGAATTGGGATATCCGTCGGATAAATCATGGTGTTATTGTCGATAGGAATAGCGGAGACCTGAGATAGTTGTAGGCTGAGAAGCTTTAAGTCTCGTTCTGTATCAAGTCGCTGTTGAATGAGGTCTTCCTTGTTGACACCAACACGGGCCACATCAGCAAAGATAACTCTCCCTGCTTTGTAGCGACTATTCTCCAATTGATACATCTGTTCGGCCAGTACAATCGCTTCGGTCAACGCCTTATAGCGGACATGGGCTGCGTGTAGTCTCCAATAAATGCCCACTATTCCGCGGAGTTGAGACTGCAGTTTAGCTTGAACGAGTAAGGCGCTCTGTTTCTCGCGGACATTGGCGATGCGGATGTTAGCCAAATTCGTCGCCCGACCTCCATTACGCATCAAAGGTTGGGTCGCTTGTAATACCATGGTGGCCGCGTGGCTTGGATTGAATCCACCAGGATTTCCCTGAGGGAAAAAGAGGTAGGCCAACGATGGTTCATATCCGATGCTGGTAGTCGCACCCGTTGCCCACTCTTTTGTGATACGAGTTAGAAACTCGATTTCATCTCGGTTTGTAGCGACTGGCAGACCATCCGGAGTAAACGAGGCAGGTGGGAGATCGATATGGTCGGTGACAAAGGCCGTTTTCCAGGTAGGGTCAAAGCGAGCGGCGGCGATTTGAACCTGTTCAGCGGCAATCAATGGATCGAGGGGTGTTGTCAGTTCAACGGATACCTGACCATCCAGCGAATGTATCACTTGCTTATTGGTAAGCGAGTTAATGATGGCTTGGTCCAGGCCGATCGGCAAAGTTACCCACTGAGGTGTGAGCGTGCTGTTTGATTGGGGCTGGGAGGTCGGCCAGGACTGCGAAGGTGAGGGTAAGGCTCCAACGCTCGGCTGATCAAGATGGTTGGTTTGCAGTCTTCCTTCGTTTGCAACACTATTGGGCAATTGGATTATCGAGGAAGTAGAGGTGACCATCGATTGAGGTGGAGTTGGGAAATGGGCCCCTGAATGTTCAGGATCGACTGGATTGCGAGCAGGCTGGGTAATAACTCGTGTGCTTTGCGGAAGTACTGGATGTAGGTGAGGTTGAATGCTTTGGTTCGGCGGGGTGGGAAAAGGTACTTGGACCAAGGCCTGGCCTAGTACTTTCTGACTGCTACCGATAAGGGTGACAAGCGACAGGAAAATCAAAGCACCTTTTTTAAGGTATTTTTCCAATCGCATGAGAATTTCCTGATGTCGACGTCCCTCCTTACATCCAACGACAAGATGAAATGGCGGAACGATTATGAATATTTGACCGACTAATCGTTACCATCGTCATTAAGTGTACGAGAAAGAAGTGTGGATACGCTTGTAAAGTTCGGTGTCGAAAAGTGAGACCGGCAAAACCGTAATAATCGTTACGATGTGACGGAGCCGCAAAGACGGCGAGTCTTTTCTCTTTTTCCTATCTTAGCTGCCCCACTTCGTTGTCCCCTATATGGTGCCAATTAGCGTGGATTCATCGGCACTCATTAAGAGTGAGTTTCGTGTTCCATGTTGTGAGGTTTTACTCTATGGCAAAGTTTCGGTTAACGCGTCTCGAAGATCGTATCGTACCATCGTGCTGTTGGTGCGACTGCGGTTCGGGACATGGCAATTCCGGCAAAGGCGGCTCTGGTAAGGGCGGTTCCGGAAAGGGCGGTTCTGGAAAGGGCGGTTCTGGAAAGGGCGGTTCTGGTAAGGGCAAGTCTGGTAAGGGCAAGTCTGGTAAGGGCAAGTCTGGTAAAGGCAAGTCTGGTAAAGGCAAGTCTGGAAAGGGCAAGTCTGGAAAGGGCAAGTCTGGAAAGGGCAAGTCTGGTAAGGGCAAGTCTGGAAAGGGCGGTTCTGGTAAGGGCAAGTCTGGAAAGGGCAAGTCTGGTAAGGGCAAGTCTGGTAAGGGCAAGTCTGGTAAGGGCAAGTCTGGAAAGGGCAAGTCTGGAAAGGGCAAGTCTGGAAAGGGCAAGTCTGGTAAAGGT
>JBILTA010000507.1:0-4511 GCA_044371785.1 Pirellulaceae bacterium
AAGTTCGAAAACTGAATCACTGAATCACTGAATCACTGAATCACTGAATCACTGAATCACTGAATCACTGAATCACTGAATCACTGAAACACTGAAACACTGAAACACTGAATCACTGAATCACTGAATCACTGAAAACTACGAACCAACCACCTCCTGCCGAATCGCCCTAGCAGCCTCATCATGATTGGTTGTGTCGCACAGCACTCCACCGTCTCGCAAGACAATGTTACGTCGGGCGTTGCGGGCGATGTTTTGGTCGTGAGTCACCAAAATCACGGTAAGATTTTGTTCTTCGTTGAGCTTTTTGAACAACTCGATCACTTCACGACTTGTTCGCGTATCGAGATTACCGGTCGGTTCGTCACCCATCAGGATATTGGGATTTGTGGCTAAGGCTCGCGCGATGGCAACACGTTGTTGCTGACCGCCAGATAATTGTCCGGGATGATGATCCAATCGATCGCCGAGTCCCACCAAAGTCAGCAATTCAACCGCTCGATCGCGACGAACTCTGGCGCTCTGGTAAGGACCGTACATCAACGGCAATTCGACATTCTCAACCGCTGAAGTGCGCACGAGAAGATTGAAGTTCTGAAATACGAAGCCGATTTGCCGGTTGCGGATACGAGCTCGCTCGGCAGCCCCCATGGTCACGATTTCTACGCCATCTAGCTTGTAACTTCCCGAAGTAGGTCGATCTAAGCAGCCCAGGGTATTCATCAACGTCGATTTGCCCGATCCGCTGGGTCCAATCAACGCGACGTACTCTCCTTTTTCGATGTCAGCTGTCGCATCTCGCAGAGCTGTTACCTCAACTTCGCCCAGCTTGTATACCTTACAGACATTGCGCAATTCAATCAGTGCCATAACCGATCCGATTCTCGTTCTCGGTGAACGCTCTTACTTCTAAAGGGAGTTGTTAATGCTAGCATCTTCCAACGGCCAATTGCTGTCAAATGAAACCGGCGCTATTAGCTGCATATTGCCGGGAGAAAACCGCGATTTGGGCTGATTTCAGGTAGTCACGAATCGCAGAATCCAGATAGTATTCTGATCTTGGGCTGAGTAGCTTTGCCATCATTGGTATTGGCTATTCCAAAAGGGATGTTGAAATTCGTGGGGATGGTGCTTTGAATTTGGGTCACGGAGGACCGAAAACGACAGTCCAAAATAGAACGCGTGTTGTCGGAGACGGTCTTAAATTACACTGGATAGCGGTCATTGGGCTCGCTTTTCTTTTTCTTTTTGGGATAGGGATCCCATCGCGGCTATCTTTCTGCGCTGAAGGCTTCGACGTTCAGGTTCGAGTGTTATGGGGTGGAGCTACCAATCGCGAATATGTTGGCGCCATCACGCTTCAAGATGGACACGCCAAAAATCTTACGCCGATCAGTATGCAATCGGACAGTTCTCATACAGTTGTACTTAAAGACAATCGTACCATCGATGTCCTGCCAAGTACTCCTACTCGTTATGGTGGAGCCGAGTTCCAAGTTATTGGTTCAGACAAGACAAAAATCCGCATCGCTTTGACCGATCCGAATCAGGTTGAGGCCAATGGGACACCCAAAGTTCTGGAGGTCACGCTGGCGGAAGTTCTCCAACAAAGTCGGTCGATTGCGTTGGACAATTCGGGGAGTTCGGTCATGATCGAGCGCCCAGCGGCAGATAAAATTCGCCCTGTCTTGAATCGTTCTTCAATGATCTTTGTGCCTGACGAGCCGATTCCACTATCATGCACTGGTCACCAACTTGGCCTAGGCAATCAACAAGCATTACGACTCACCTTCTCGTTGATACAAAGCTCATCGGGAGCGGTTGTGCAAAGTCATACCGCGTCGGTTACCACAGACGAATTTGGATCGTTTGCGGATACCGCACCGGCAACATTTTATGCACCCAAAGAAGAAGGTGTATATCGCATCGAAATTCGAGCTGACATTCGGCGAATGTTAGGCGGATTCCTTTCGGATTCGGCGATTGCTCGAAATCTGGAATTCGTTGTTTTGCAATCTACACCAGTCGAAGTACCAAATCTCCCTTGGAAATCTTTGGAAACGTGGGAACCTGCGGCGGTGGATGCACTCCCCGGGAATGGAAACAAAAACCGAGATGGTTCTGCTGCGAACACATCGGAGAGAAGCCGCTGGCTTGGTTGGCGCAACCTCGGCAATCGTGGTGGTTGGTGGAACAACAATGGTCGCGAGTCCGCTCGCAGTCCGGTGGCGAACAATACCGTTGAACGCGGCGAAAGTTTGATGGGCCCAAGCGATTGGTACCTTACGCCGCTCAAGATCTTGTCGCCTGGAAAGCCTCATCGGTTGCTCGTGCGTTACTCATGCAACCAACCGATGCACTTAGGCTTGACCATACTCGAACCCAATGGCGAGGGAATTCTATCCCCACTAGGTGTAAACTCGGGCGCACAACTTTCAAACGATGACTTGCGTCAAATCGAAGGCAATGGTGAGACCGAAATTATCTTTTGGCCCAAGTCATCGACAGCAAGTTTATTGGTCACAAATCCTGCTAGCGAGCATTCTTTGCGGCTGCTGGGTTATGAACTTTTCGCGGGACCTGAAGAACTTGAATCATTTGCTGGAGTGTCACCATTTCGCATCAATGACGCACTGGCTGACGATGCTGACGACACGAAATCCAGTGCAGACCAAGACTTAAACCAGACATCGTCGAATACAATCACTCCACCCAGAATGGCCGCCATCTATTTGGACAAGCCTTTATTGGCCGAGTACTTTGGCGGACCGGAAGTGTTAGATGAAGCCACAGGTCGTGGGCTGCATGCCTGGCAATCTTATTATGCCGCTTGTAAACATCTGGTGCAGTACATCAAATGGTCTGGCCATAATGGCGTCATCTTGTTTGTAGCAGGGGAGGGTGGTTCACTTTATCCGAGCGAGACGCTCTTACCTAATCCTAAGTTCGATCGTGGCCGCTTCTTTGCGGATGGTCGCGATCCCATCCAAAAAGATGTGGTTGAACTGCTCCTCAAGATGCTCGATCGTGAAGGCTTACATGCTCTTCTCGGCATACACTTCGATGGAGCGATGGACACCAAGTTAATTCGCCCAGCGAATACCAAGGATCCAGTCGAATTGCTCGACATTCAAGGCAAACGCTGGTCTCAGCCGAATGTAAACTCGCTTCGTCAAGCACCGCGATATAATCCACTTCATGATGCCGTACGCACTCAACTCACTCAAACTTTGCTGGAACTTGTCACACGCTACAAGAATCATCCAAGCTTTCGCGGAGTCGTGGTTGAAATGGGTGGTACAGGCCATCTAAGCTTCGCGGGAGACCGGTGGGGCTATGACACTGAAAGCGTTCAAGCGTTTGCTAAAAGCCTCAACACTCAGCTACCGAATGACATCAAGGAACTTACCTCGATCGTGCAAAGTCGCTTGCGTGGCGCGTATATGCAATGGCGAGCAAATCAAGTCACTCTTTTTTTACAACAGCTTGCACAACGACTGCGTACGGAGCAAGCGGACTTGCGATTTGTCGTCTCCACAGCTGGCTTGGCAAAACAACCACCTGTAGAAAGTGACTTTATTGAATGGTCTGAATTATGGATGCCCGCCGACTATATCGCTTTAAGTCGTGGTCTCGATTTAGCTGGACTCAACCAAGTTGCAGAAATCGATCTACTGCAAGCGGATGTGAGATTTCCTTTGCATTCTTTACCACAACAACGCTGGAGTTATGGTGTTCGCGATTTGGTCGCGAATCCTGTTGAGGAAACGAAACGACCTCGTGGTGGCTCTCTCCTGCTGCTTCCACCTACCAGCCGCAATTGGCCCGCAGTAGAAAAACAAGATCCGCTCAACGTAGCAGCTTCTAAGGTCTGGACCTTTCATCAAGTCGCGCCGCATGCACCGAGTGCTTTGTCGACATGGTGCGAGCGATTGCTTGTCGACGATGCATGGTTGATTGCCAGCGGTGGCTGGTCGCCTAACTTCGGAACAGAAAAGTGGCTGCGCGACACAGCAAGTCGTTGGGCGCAACTTCCTCCGGTCCGTTTAGAAACGACAGGCAACAGCTTAGGGCAACCTTTATCCAATTCCGTTGTATTGCGCACAGCCAATTTTCAAAACAAAACTTACGTGCTTTTAATCAATGCGTCTCCGTGGGCAGAAACTTGTATGCTGGAATGGAACAAAGACCCTGGCCGAGAACGCGTTCACCTAGTGAGCCAAACATCGGAGGCTGTTCCAGAGTCTTGGTACAACAAGCAATGGTCCTTAAGTTTGAAACCCTTCGAATGGCAGACAATCTGCATCGAGACACCAGGTATCGAGATTTTAAACTGGAGTCATCAACCCGAAGAAGCTGCTATCGAACTTGCGAAAGCAAAACTAAATGACCTTAGCGAAAGAGTAAAACGTCTGCATACAACACGTTTGGCAGCCTCTGAGTCTTTGGTCAATGGTGGGTTCGAAGCGTTCACCACAGAGGGTAAACCGGAAGGCTGGACACATTCGACA
>JBILTA010000509.1:0-4504 GCA_044371785.1 Pirellulaceae bacterium
GTTCATTACTGTGTCACCAACATGCCTGGTGCCGTCGGAAGAACCAGCACGTTTGCGCTTTGCAATGTGACATTGCCTTGGGTATTACAATTGGCAGATAAGGGAACAGATGCGGCTCTCAAGAGTAGCAAGCCGTTATCGGCATCGGCGAATATCGTGCGTGGTCATGTGACCAACGAAGCGGTGGCACAAACATTCGGTCTTCCGTACCGACCGATTGACTCACTCTAGTTGATGGTGTCGTTGGTGATTTTTGGTCAGAGAGAGTAAGCGTTTCTTCGTTGAGAATGGTTTATGGCAAACACGGCTCCCAAATCGGTAATGTGGCGTGGAGAGGTGGATGGTGGTTTGGTACTGTTGGATCAAACCAAATTGCCCTCCGAATGTACGTTTCTTGATTGTGTGGATGTGCCAACGGTTTGGGAAGCGATCAAACAATTGCGGGTGCGAGGTGCACCCGCGATTGGAATCGCTGCCGCATACGGAGTTTGTGTGGCCACCCGAGATAGTGTGAAACAAACCTGGAGTTTGGCTCAATTTCATGTGGCAGCCAAACAGGCGATCGATTATTTGGCAACAAGTCGCCCCACGGCGGTGAATTTGTTTTGGGCTCTCCAGCGAATGGAGCGGAAGTTAGATTCGCTGCAAAATATTTCGGTGGAATCAGCGGCTGAGCATTTATTGGCTGAGGCGCGGGCGATACATGAAGAAGATATCGCTATGTGTCATGCGATCGGTCGCTATGGCTCCGCCCTATTGCAAGATGGCGGTGTGTTAACGCATTGCAACACAGGCGGCTTGGCGACCAGTGAGTATGGTACTGCTTTATCGGTGTTATTTACAGCGCACGATCAAGGCAAAAAGATCAATGTTTATGCTGACGAAACGCGACCGCTCTTGCAGGGAGCTCGATTGACGGCTTGGGAACTGATGCAACATGGTGTTCCAGTAACGTTGATCACCGATTCGATGGCCGCCCAGGTGATGCGTGAAGGTAAAGTGCAAGCGGTGATCATCGGCGCGGATCGAATCACGTCCCGTGGCGATGCTGCTAATAAAATTGGGAGTTATGGATTGGCCATTTTGGCACAATACCACCGCATTCCATTTTATGTGGCCGCTCCTAGCAGTACGTTCGATTTCAAGATGGAACGTGGAGACGACATTCCGATCGAACAACGGTCCGCTGAAGAAATCACCGAACCGTTTGGAAAACGAATCGCGCCTCTGGGTGTGCCAACCTATAATCCTGCATTCGATGTGACGCCCGCCGAATTGATTACGGCTTTGATCACCGAAAAGGGCGTGATTCAACCTGTGACTAAAGACAATATTCTCAAGCAATTAAGTCCGGGATGATTTGTGCCGGTTCAACGCCCGTCAATCGGTTGTCTAGCCCTTGTGATTTGAAGGTAAAGCGTTGGTGGTCGATTCCGAGCAAGTGGAGCAACGTGGCATGAATGTCATGTACTGAGGCTCGTTTGTCGACAGCATGGTATCCGAATTCATCGGTCGCTCCGTAGTTATAGCCAGCCTTGAATCCTCCGCCGGCGAACCACATGGTGAAGCCAGCGAGATGGTGATCGCGGCCATCCCCTTGAGCCATCGGTGTGCGGCCAAATTCAGAGCCGAAAACGATGATGGTGTCTTTAAGCATGTCACGTTGTCGGAGATCTTCGATTAATGCGGCAGCACCTTGATCCACTTCTGCGGCAGAACCTGCAATGTGGGATTTTACGGAACCATGATGATCCCAATCGCGATGATAGAGTTGAATAAAGCGGACGCCACGTTCGGCTAAGCGACGAGCCAAGAGACAATTAGAGGCGAAGGATCCATCGCCACCCTTGGTGCCGTAGAGGTCAAGGACCGATTGCGGCTCTTTGCTAATATCCATCAGCTCGGGAACGCTTTGTTGCATATTGAATGCGAGTTCGTATTGGCTGATGCGGGTCGCGATTTCTGGATCGTAGACCTGTTGTTCTTCTAAACGGTTTAGTTGATTGATGGCATCGACTACATGGCGCTGTTGAGCGGTATTTACTCCACTCGGATTGCGGACATACATGACGGGATCACCGACGCTACGGAACTCAACGCCTTGAAACTTGCCGGGCAAAAAGCCAGAGTGCCACTGTCGTGCGGCAATGGGTTGTTTCTGGCCATATTTACCCGTCGAGACCATTACTACAAAGCCTGGTAGATTGGCCGCTTCACTACCTAAGCCGTAAAGGAGCCAAGATCCCATGGCGGGACGCCCCGCAATCATCGAGCCGGTGTTCATGAATGTGTGGGCGGGATCATGGTTGATTGCTTCGGTGAATACACTCCGAACAATACACATGTCATCCGCGCATTTAGCGCCAAGGTTAGGCCAAATGCTACTGAACTCTTGGCCTGATTGGCCCCACTTTTGAAATGGATGCTGCGGAGCGAAGCAGTTTAATTTCGCCCCTTGGAGCTGCGCGATTTGTTGCCCTTTAGTAATGGACTCGGGCATCGGCTGGCCATGCAGTTCGGTAAGTTTGGGCTTATGATCAAATGTGTCGAGATGGCTCATCCCACCCGCCATGTAAAGCCAAATGATTCTCTTTGCTTTCGGTGGATGGTGAAGAGGTTGGACAACGCCTTTCCAACTACCTGAGGGTGACTTCGATGAGTCTGTAGCGTGTGTCTGGCCTGGTTGCATCATCGATGCTAAAGCCATGGAGCCAACGCTGACACCAGAATTGAACAAGAAGGATCTGCGGGCGATTGTGTGAGGTAACATGTTTTGGGCTCCAAGCGGGAACGCTGGGTCTATGGTGTGTTCGATTAGGGGCGAGTGATGGTTTCGGAAAGGTTGAATACGACACGACAAACGTTCGTCCACACCGCAAGTTCTTTAGGATTCAATTCTGTAGGAACAGAATATTGTCCAACTTTCAATAAGCCATCCGCCTCGGCGGGGTTTTGTTCATATTCAATCCGGCTCTTATCGATCAGCCCTATCAATACGTCTCGTTCTTCGGGGCGAAGCGAACGTTGAAGAACTCGCTGGAAGAGCCATGACAAACGTGCGTCGGTATCAGTGCTGGCTTCTTTAAGCACTTGTTGAGCCAGCACGCGCGCCGCTTCGACATAAGTGGGATCGTTCAATAACACAAGGGACTGAAGTGGTGTATTGGAGCGAGGGCGATCGGCCGCGCATTCTTCGCGGCTTGGTGCATCAAAGGTAACGAGCGATGGATGGAGGTATTGGCGTTGCCAATGAGTATAGAGGCCTCGGCGATATAAGCCCTCACCATTGCTGTTTTGCCATTCTCGTTGTGGGAAGTTCAGATAAGCCCAGTAGCCAGGTGGTTGGTAAGGGAAGACGCTTTTGCCGCCAATGGTGCGGACGAGCAAACCGCTGCTAGCCATCGCATTATCTCGAATCAACTCAGCGTCTAGGCGATAACGATTTTGTCTTGCGAACATGCGGTTATCTAGATCGCGTTGCCATTGTTCGGGAGGGACATTGGAGGCTTGGCGATAGGTTCGGCTCGTCACCATCAAGCGAACCATTTTCTTGATGTCCCATTGTGAGTCAATCAAACGACTGGCAAGCCAATCAAGCAATTCGGGATGGCTGGGCCATTCACCTTGAGAACCGAGGTCATCACTTTTTCGCGATAAGCCCGCACCATAGAAGAGTTTCCATAAACGATTGACGGTAACTCGTGAGGTGAGTGGGTGATCGGGGGAAGTTAACCATTGTGCGAGATCGAGACGATTTAAACGTTGTGGTCGCGTAAGTTTGGGTAGGACATCTGGAAAGCCAGGTTCTACAACGGGACCCGTCTCGTCCATCCAATTGCCACGAGCGAGCACACGGATGGTGCGAGGTGGTACGGCTTTGGTGAAAAGCGTGGTAGTGATGGCACGATTTGCTTGGTCGCGCTGTTGCTCTATGTTTTTGAGGTCGGTGCGAACGGGTTCCAATGCTGGCGTCTGTGAACGGAAGAACTCGGCCAATTGCTGTTTCTGAGAATCGTTGCGATCTGCATTGGGGAGGTCCAAAATGTTTTGGATTTCTTTGCGTGCGATTACAGTGGAGGCATTGATGGGCAACGGCTCGGTGAGGACTGAGATTCTAAATTTGCCTAGCGTATGATGTGGGTTGGCATGTGCTTGTTTCAGTGCAATGCGCCAAGATGTACCTGATACAAGTGGAGTGGGTGTATTGATTTCAAGTATGGCTGCGTTCGCTTGCCCCGCTTGTTCCATGATGGCCCAACCCCATTGATCTCCTTTCGCCTCCAGGTCGATGGCAGCGGCGATGGCCCATTTCTTGTACGGATTATTGCCAGCAGCACCTGTTTGTTCGTAGCTGGCAGTGGCATTTTTCCAAACCACGGGTTGGATTTGTTTTTCAGCATTGAGAGTGCCGGCGATCACTTCCGTTAGTACAAAGTTGCCATTGCCAGCTCGACCGGGACCTCGTGCGGGGAGCGAATCGTCTGGTAGAACCTCAAGACGAATG
>JBILTA010000508.1:0-4504 GCA_044371785.1 Pirellulaceae bacterium
GAGGGTGCCTGGCACCTTAAGTGAGCGGGCCAGAAAGTCACCGTTCCAGTGGCATGAGGTCATAAGTGACGGGGGCAAGAAGGTGCGGCAGTCGTTTGTAGCCGCAGAGTCACCGCTCTCCTGACGCAAGGTCAGGAGAGCCGGTATTGATTGAGCCTAACTCAATAAGAACGTGTCAGGCATCGATTGTAGATATCGATGGAAACTCAATTTGATAGCAAAGTTTCATGCCGAAACAATTGACAGCATTACTTCGGCGAAGCAAGCAATCGCAACTGAGCCCGTGCACGCGAGATCGCCTTCTCCTTCGCAGCTCGGGCCTCCGAAGTCTTCGACGGCATACGATTGGCAACTTCCAATTCCCGAGAAGCTTCAGCTTCGGACAACTGCGAAACCGCTACCAAACGATCTGTCAAAATGGAAACGACATTGTTCGACACCTGCACAAAGCCAGCATCAACGAAATATCGCTCTTCAGCCTGTCCCGACTTGCGGATCTTCAAGCAGCCATACCCCAGTCGTCCAATAACTGGACTATGGCCCTGCAAGATTCCGAACTCCCCATCGAACATCGGCAGAACGATCGATTCCGCAACGACGTCCATCTCGGTTCGCTCAGGTGATACCACAATGCACTGAAGTGAACTCATAGGATACTACTTCCCTTGCTTGGCCATCTTCTTGGCTTGTTCTTCAGCTTGTTCAATTGAACCAACATACATAAATGCTGGTTCTGGCAAGTGGTCCCACTTACCGTCGCAGATTTCTTCGAAGCTTCGAATCGTATCTGCAAGCGGCGTAATTTCACCAGGCTTACCGGTAAACACTTCTGCCACCAAGAACGGCTGGGACAAGAAGCGTTCGATACGACGAGCACGATGCACAATCATCTTGTCATCTTCGCTCAACTCGTCCACACCCAAAATCGCGATGATGTCTTGCAATTCGCGATAACGTTGTAGGGTGCGTTGAACACGGCGAGCGATTGTGTAGTGACGATCACCAACGTATTGTGGATCCAAGATACGGCTGTTCGATGCGAGAGGATCCACCGCAGGATAAATACCCTTTTCGGCAATCGCACGTTCCAAGTACAAGAACGCGTCCAACTGACCGAACGCGGTTGCTGGAGCAGGGTCGGTCGGGTCGTCAGCAGGCACATACACCGCTTGTACTGACGTAATAGCACCTTGTTGGGTCGAAGTAATGCGTTCTTGCAACGCACCCATTTCGGTCGCCAAGGTTGGCTGATAACCCACTGCAGATGGCATACGTCCCAACAACGCAGATACTTCGCTACCGGCCTGTGAGAATCGGAAGATGTTGTCCACGAACAACAAGGTGTCTTTACCGGTTGTGTCGCGGAAGTATTCAGCCATGGTCAACGCGGCCAAGGCAACACGCAAACGCGAGCCTGGCGGTTCGTTCATCTGACCGAACACCATGCAAGTTTGCTCAATAACTTTACGGCCAGTTGTACCAATTTCGGTGTGCTGCATTTCCAGCCACAAGTCAGTACCTTCGCGAGTTCGCTCACCCACGCCGGCAAACACGGAGTAACCACCGTGAGCGGTTGCGATACGAGCGATCAACTCGGTGAGAATAACCGTTTTACCCAAACCTGCACCACCGAACAAACCTGCTTTACCACCGCGTACGAACGGGGTTAGCAAGTCAATAACCTTAATACCGGTTTCGAACACTTCGGTGTTGGTTGAAAGTTCAGAAACCTTAGGAGCATGGCGGTGAATGGGCCAATGAGCGTCCGCTTTCACTTCGCCTCGTTGATCAATCGCTTCGCCCAATACATTGAACACGCGACCGAGGGTGGCGGTTCCCACAGGCACCGAAACGGGCTTGCCAGTATCAATACAATCCAAACCGCGCATCAAACCTTCGGTGCTACCTAGGGCAACGCATCGAACACGTCCACCACCTAAGTGCTGTTGTACTTCTCCCGTCAAATTAACTTTGACGCCCTTCTTATCGGACGAAACCTTAACCGCGTTATAAATTGGCGGCATATGTCCTTCGGGATACTCTGCGTCGAAAGTCGAACCGATCACCTGAGTGATTCGTCCCACCATCCGGCCTGATGTCGCAGTTGCCATATTTTCGAATCTCTTTACTGAAGGAAACGTTTTGTTGTTTGATCCATTTATTCTTTAACGAAGCGTGTGGAGTTGTCTCGCATTTGCGAAGCAAGCTCACTATCCTTCCAACGCTTCCACACCACCGATAATTTCCATGATTTCGCGAGTGATACGAGCTTGGCGAGCACGGTTGAATGTCATCGACAGCTGACCGATCATATCGCCCGCATTTTCTGTCGCACCTTTCATCGCAACCATACGAGCAATTTGCTCGCTCACGGCTGCATCCAAAAAGCACTTAAACAGCTTAACACGGAAACTCGCAGGAACTACTTCTTCCAAAATGCTCTCGGCCGATGGAAGAAACTCGTAATCCGCTGATTTTTTATCGTCTGCAGAAACAGTTGTTTGTGTTGGTGTATCTAAACCAGCCAAAGGCAACAACGTTTCAACAACGGCTTCTTGTTTTGAACTGCTCAAGAAGCGAGTGTACGCAACATCCACTCGATCGATCTCACCAGCGATGAATCGCTCCATCAGCTCGTTAGCGATCACGGCAACATCAGCGAACGCTGGCTTATCTTCAAATTGTGTATAACTCTTTTCAACGCTCAGATTCTTGAACTTGAGCCCATTGATACCACGTTTTCCGCAAACGTGTAATTCAATCTTCTTTGTCGCTGGGACTAAGTCGGCTCGCTTTGCCAACAAGACCCGCAGAACCGAGCTGTTGTAACCCCCGCACAAACCGCGATTGCTGGTCAAAACCAGCATCACGACGTTGCGTGTTTCTGGGCGAGCCTGCAAAAGCGGATGTCGGATTTCAGTAACCGAATTGGCCAAGTCACGAACGATCTGCGTGATACGTTGAGTGTAATCGGTAGCAGCCGATGCTCGATCCATCGCCTTCTTAAATCGCGCTGTGGCAATCAACTCCATCGTTCGCGTAATCTTGCGAATGTTGCGAATCGATTTTCGTCGTTTATCAAGTAAGCGAATATTTGCCATAGTTCTACTACCGATTCTCGTTCATTACCAAAGCCAACAGCCAAGAGTTACCACTAGTTCAATCGATAGCCACGTTTGAACTCGTCGATGGCAGCCTTCAAAGCGTCTTCAAGTTCGGAAGTCAAGTCACCGGATTGGGTCAGCTTGCTTACGAAATCTGCCTTGCGATCACGCATGAATTGTAGGAAATCTACTTCCCACTGACGTACCTTCTCAACTGGCACGTCGTCCATGTAACCGCGGGTACCAGCGTAAATGCTGAAGATCTGATCAATTACGTTCATCGGTTGGTATTGAGCTTGCTTGAGCAATTCAACCATTCGATAACCACGATCAAGTCGCGATTGGGTGGCTGGGTCAAGTTCGGTACCCAACTGCGCGAAAGCAGCGAGTTCGCGGAACGAGGCCAAGTCCAAGCGAAGACCACCGGCGACCTTCTTCATCGCTTTAATCTGAGCGGCACCACCCACGCGAGAAACCGAAATACCAACGTTCATAGCTGGGCGGATACCAGCAAAGAACAAGTCAGGTTGCAAATAGATCTGACCGTCGGTAATCGAAATCACGTTGGTTGGAATGTAAGCGGAAACTTCACCTTCCAATGTTTCAATGATTGGAAGGCTCGTGAGCGAGCCACCACCCATTGCTTTGGACAACTTCGCCGATCGTTCGAGCAAACGCGAGTGACAGTAGAACACGTCACCAGGATAAGCTTCGCGACCTGGAGGACGACGCATCAGCAGCGACAACTGGCGGTAAGCAACAGCTTGTTTGCTCAAATCGTCATACACAATTAGAGCATGTTCGCCTTTGAACATGAAATACTCGGCCATAGCTGTACCAGCGTATGGAGCGATGTATTGAAGAGGAGCAGGAGCCGATGCACCCGACACGATAACGGTGGTGTATTCCATTGCACCCGCTTTGCGAAGTGCTTCGATAACCAATGCCACCGAAGAGTCTTTTTGACCCACAGCAACATAGAAGCATTTCACGCCGGTGTTTTTTTGGTTGATAATCGTATCGATGGCAATGGCCGTTTTACCGGTCTTGCGGTCACCGATGATCAATTCGCGTTGACCACGACCGATAGGGGTCATCGCGTCGATCGCTTTGATACCAGTCTGAAGGGGTTCATGAACAGGTTGACGTTCTGCTACGCCCGTCGCAATCACTTCCACTGGGCGTTGCTCAGAAGACTCAACCGGACCTTTTCCGTCCAAAGGATTGCCGAGCGGATCGAGGACGCGACCCACAACACCAGGACCAACAGGTACGGACAAAAGTCTGCCCAGGGCACGAACTTCGTCGCCTTCGTTGATCGTCAAATAGTCACCCAAAATGATGACCCCGACGCTGTTTTCTTCCAAGTTAAATGCCAAACCGATCGCACCGCTAGGGAA
>JBILTA010000058.1:0-14156 GCA_044371785.1 Pirellulaceae bacterium
GTTCCGCCACAGCCCCGTGTATTGATTGACTCGCTAAGGTTTATAGCGACCGTTCATTAAGCTGCAGAGGTTGGAACGACCCAAACCTTCAGATCGCATTCGATTTGTTGGTGCAAGTGGATACGTACGGTATACAGACCCAGCTCCTTGAGCGGACCTTGCAAGCGAACTTGATCTTCAGCAATATTAATTTCAACACCCTTGAGTGCTTCAACAATTTCGACAGCTCCGACGCTACCGTAGAGGTGTCCGTCGTCAGTTGCATTCGCTTCGATGGTGAGCGATTGTTTGCTGATGAGGTCAGCCAATTGTTGTAGACCGACCAAGCGTTTGCGCTCGATTTCGAGCAAGCGGGCGCGGTGTTTTTCAACCATACGTTTGTGGTGGGCTGTAGCGATGATTGCCATGCCTTGTGGCAGCAAGAAGTTGAGGGCATAACCCTTCTTAACCTCAACAACATCTCCTTGCTTTCCAAGGTGATCCACACTTTGAATCAACAATAGCTCAATACCACCATTCTTCCCCTTGGGAAGACGCTTGTGAGCTGCGACGGTCGTTTGGGTTGAATTGCTCATTGACTGGCCTGTTTCCAAAACTAATCGATTCTAACGTTCCGTTTGAATTACCGAATTTATCATTTTCCGCTGCAGGGTGTGCAGCGATTGGTTTCTAATCGCGTTGGTTTACTCGCGTATTTCTGTTCGCGTATTTCTTTCCGCACATCGTAGCGTGAGAAGTCCCGTTGTGGCAACCGCAAGCGGCGATTGATGATATCCCTATCGATCAATGCCAGTTCTTGAGGTTATCCATTAAAATGGAATCTCATCGTCACCGAACGATTCATTTCCTCGGCCAGCCGGTGAAGGGGCTTCGCTATATGAATCATCCATTTGGCTGGACTCAGGACGGCGATTGCTCGGCGCCCCGTTACCACCTCCCTTGGAACTGATGAGTTGAATCCTTTCTCCGACAACGCGAAGTTTGGATTTCTTTTCCCCATCCTTTTCCCAGGTATCTAATTTTAGTCGACCTTCGACAAACAGCGGCGAGCCTTTGGAGACATACTCACTGGCCACTTCTGCTGTCCGTCCCCACAGGGTGACTTCGACAAACACCGCTTCTTCAACCCATTCACCCTGAGCGTTTTTGCGCTTATCGTTCATGGCCAAACCGATTTCGGTCACAGCCAATCCACCTGCGGTGTATTTGAGTTGAATGTCGCGGGTTACGTTACCGATCAGAACCACTCGATTGTAGCTTGCCATCGCAAATTCCTCCTTAACAGCGGCATGTTCAAAGGTATAGGTGAACGTAAGTAGCTGTTAAGTTACCGAAAGCTAAGGTCTGATCAAGTAAATTCCGCTGAATTTTCTGCAAAATCAGAAAATTCAACCGAGTTTTCCCAAAATACTATTCTTCGGTTTCGTCGACTTCGTCGTCACCTGCTACGGCTGCCGCAACAGTAGCCAAGTCAGGACGAGGTAGTTCGTTTGGCAAAGCCTTACCTAGAGCGTGAGCTACCAAAGTATCGATCAGGCGTGGATCAACGCGCGTGATCAAGTAACGCACGATGCTCTCGTTGAGCTGGCACATGCGATTCAATTCAGGCTGCTTGGTGCTTTCCATTTTGAAGAAAGTCAACCAATACGTTCCCTTCTGATGGCCGTCGATTTGATAAGCGAGCTTTTGCTCAGCCCACAAACGACTTGCCAAAACTGTTCCGCCGCACTTTTCAATCATGCTTTCAACGCTGCTCGAAATACCGTTAGGATCGCGAGCATACTTGCTGCTGTCGAAAATAAACAAGCACTCGTAGGACTGCAAAGCCACCTGAATGATCTCCTGCCTAGTTACCTTGGCTCGAATTATACCTATTCATGCAGTATTCAACGCCCGATGTGGCCCAATCGATGACCCCATCCGCAGCTCGCTTTACTGCACTATCCACAATCAACGCTTCATCTTTTTTGAATCGGCTCAACACATAATCTGCCGTATCCCAACCCTCTGGGGTCGCATCGATACCGATTCGCAATCGAGCTAACTCTTCACATCCGAGGATTCGCAGGATGTCTGCCAATCCTTTTTGACCACCGGCCGACCCTTTGCCGCGAAACCGAAGTTTGCCTAGGGGTAAAGCCAAGTCATCACATACAACTAAAATGTCTGAGGGTTCGATTTTGTAAAACTTCGAAACCGCTCCTACCGACCGGCCGCTCAAGTTCATCATGGTTAGGGGCCATAGCAGCAAGGCTGCCTCGCTTCCTAACGTGGTCTGCATGAGCTGACCTTCAAACTTTGCCATTTTCGAACCTGCTGTGCGTTTCGACAATTCGTCGAGCACCTCAAATCCGATGTTATGGCGAGTATTCTTATACTTCTCTCCCGGATTGCCGAGTCCGACGACTAACTTCATCTCTCGGTTCCGCTAACAAACTCATATTAGGTTGCTGCTGCAGCGGCATCTGCTGTCGCTTCACCAGCAGGCTTGAATACAGCCACGACGACAACTTCGCCTGGAGTTACCAGCTTAGCGCCTTCGGGCAAAGTGATGTCACTTGCGTGGATGGCTTGGCCGACACTCAGACTGCTTATGGTAACCCGAATCGATTCAGGAATGCGAACTGCAGGGCATGCGATCGTCAATTCGTGAGTTGCGAAGCGGAGTTGTCCACCTTCGTTCAAACCAGGAGCTTCGCCGTGAAGTTCAACTGGCAAGGTGATTGTTACCATTTCTGTAGCCGAAACGCGTGCGAAGTCGACGTGCAAAATCTCGGTTGCGTAGGTATCCCACTGCACTTCTCGCAAAATGGCAGTGTCCTTGGTTGCACCCGTCAAGTTCACTAACTTGGTGCCGTGCTTGATCATTTGATCCAAAGCTTCTCGCTTAACAGCCAAGCAGATGTTTTCTTCGCCGTGACCATACAAAATGGCGGGGACCAAGCCCTGACCACGCAATCGAGCCACTGCTCGTGTTCCAATGCCACTTCGACTTTGAACTTCAATATTTCCAATCATGGCGGTGATGATCCCTAAAAATACCGTTATCAATCATGCAGAGCTTGCGTGTAGCACTTGCCAAAGGCCAATTTTAGAGCCTCTTTTCGTCTGCTCTGCGATCACAAATCAATTGGATCGTCTACCTAGGTAGTCCCCTACCCAGGCTAGAAACCGGCAAGTATCCCAAACGGTACGATTTATGCAAGGGCAAACCGAATGTATTGCGAGAGCTGCTTGTCGAGGGCCGTATTTGTCGAGTGCCAGCTGGTCGCTTAGCTGGCTGGTTGCTTAGCCGGCTGTTTCGCCTAGCCGGCTGGGACGACTTACGGGCTGTGTCAATTTCGCCCTTTCGCTTGGATCATGCCGATTCGCCTACCTATCGTCATTTCTGGGGGCTAGCTGGAGTTTCTTTACTGGCAATTTGAGCTGAAACTGGATGTTTGGGTCTTTAATTGGGCGTTTTGGGGCAATAGCGATCCAAAGGTGATCGTCGGTATTCTCTGGTCTGTTCCAATTGTAGCAATTCGGGTACACCATGGGAGTTCCAGCCGCTTGCGTTCTAGTCGCGAGCCCAGCGTTTATATCCAGCGTCTGAATTCACTTGAGTAATCTGTCTGTTTCAGGGTGTCTGCATCCATGGCTAAACGAAAAGCCGATTACGACGTTATTGAGCCGATTGGGCCTCGGGTCCTGGTTCTGAAAGATGAACCGAAACGCGAGACAAAAGGGGGGATCGCCCTGCCGGATGCGGCCGAGATTCCGACCATTACTGGCCGAATTGTGACGATCAGTCGCGTCGTCGAGCACGATGAGAATATGCCTTTGCGGCAATATGACAAAATTCTGTTTCACCCCAAAAATGCGATTCCAGTTGACTTCGAAACTGGGAATCAGTTGTTTGTGGTTCCCGTCGAAGACGTGGTCGCCGTTTTTCGACGGAGCGAAGATCTCAAAAAAGAAGAATAGTCATTACCAGAAAAGCAAAGCCGGTCATGTTGTTGCATGCCGGCTTCTTTTGGCTGAGACTGTTTTCGCGGTTCAATTGCTTGGGGCGCGAAACATTTCGCTAATGGACTTATGGTGGTGAATGCGACGGATGGCTTCTGCCAAGAGCGGCGCGACCGACATGATGTGAATCTTGTCGAGCTTCTTTTCGTCAGGCAATGGTAATGTGTTGGTAATGCCGACGCTGTCGACGGGACTATTGCGCAAACGTTCGATGGCATCACCACAGAGCACACCGTGAGTGCAGGCGATGTGGATTTCTTTGGCACCCGCTTCATGCACAAGTTCGGCGGCGCCGCAGATGGAACCTGCGGTACTGATCATGTCGTCGAACATCAAGCAAATTTTGTTTTCGACCGGGCCGCCGATGATATTCTTCTGTTTGGTGACTAGGGCGTTTTCGCGGCGTTTGTCCACAATGGCGAGCCGGCCTCCCAAACGTTTGGAGTGACCTAACGCGCGCTTGATGCTACCTTCGTCTGGACTGACAACGACGATATCGTCTGGGTTGTAGTTTTTACTTTGGAAGTAGCCATTCAAGACCGGGGCTGCGTAAAGGTGGTCCACTGGGACATCAAAAAAGCCTTGAATTTGTGGGGCGTGCAGGTCCATCGTGAGAACCCGATCCGCACCTGCCCGAGTGATCATGTTGGCGACCAGTTTGGCTGTGATGGGAACGCGGCCTTCATCTTTGCGATCTTGTCGAGCATAACCAAAGTACGGAATCACCGCCGTGATCTTGGCCGCACTGGCTCGTTTGCAACTGTCGATCATGATCAACAGTTCCATCAGGTTATCGTTGACTGGTGGGCAAGTTGGTTGGATCAAGAAAACATCGCGACCGCGCACGTCGTCATCGATCTTGCAAAAGTTTTCGCCGTCAGGAAATTTGCCCAACGATATCGATCCCAAATTCAAATGCAAGAATCCACAAATGTCTCGGGCCAGTTGTGGGTTGGCTCGTCCACTGAATATCTTTAGCTCGCGCATGGGTACCCCAATTCTTTCATCTTCGCTTCGACCAACAGCGCCTCTTCCTGAGTGTTTATGCTGAGCGCTTCACATGGCTCAAGTACAGCCGTGGCTTCGACGCGATTTCCAGCATTGCGAAGAATAGCGGGGCAATCGGTTAGGTAAAACTCCCCTTGTGCATTTTGATTTGATAACCGTAGTAAAGCCCAGAGCAGCGATTCGGTTCGAAACGCATAGGTACTCATGTTGACTTCGGTGATCTGTTTTTCCTGATCGGTTGCATCTTTTTGTTCGACGATTTTGGTAAAGCTCCCGGCTGTGTCTCGCACAATTCGGCCCAAGCCAAAAGGGTTCTCTTTATGCAATGTCCCCAGTAAACAATCGAACCCCCCTGATTCAAAGCGTTGCAGCAAACGCTGTAACGAAGCGGGTTGGACCAATGGAGAGTCGCCAGCCAACACGATCACCGATGGATCGGCAGAGCTTAACAATGGAGCTGCCATTTGCACGGCGTGGCCCGTACCGAGTTGTTGTTCTTGAATCGCAAACTCGATTCCGCTGCGGTGAGCGAGTTCGGCTTTGACGAGGTCCGCTTCGTATCCAATGACCAGGATTTTTCGAGTTACCCCGATTTTTTCCAACGCATCAATGACCCAATGGATCATCGGCCGACCTAGCACCGGATATAGAACTTTAGGTAATGGCGATTTCATGCGGGTTCCTTTCCCCGCGGCAAGCACGATAGCTGTGGTTTGCAACGTCATTGGAGTCTAGTAAACGGTCCTTTTCGCCTGGTGGAAAAATTGCAGCCGGAAAATTCGTGGGATCTACTCAAGCCCATAGAAGTTAACATAAATCGACAGGTCGGAAATCGCTTCCGCAGGGATTCGAGATTTACCCCTGCTATCGGAACGATTGATCTCCCCCAAGGTTACAGGTTCCGAAATTGTTTATACTCAATTGTGGGGGGGCTTTGCGGGTTGCGGGATTCATTTGAGCTGTAATGGCTCGATTTTCGTGTTTGGCCACAAGAATCATGCTAACCCAAGCCAGCTTGAAGACGACTTTTACCATGATACCGTTGACCTAAACCGATTGACGGGTTAGCTTTTTGAGCTCCTGGAAGTCCGATTACCCTTAACTCTTAGTAGATAACGTAAAGGTGGATTGATTATGGCAGGCGTGGAACGCGATCGTGAGTTGCGACGACGACGTCATCGTGCCAAGAAACTGGCGATCTTGGAAAAGAAGGCTGCAAAAGCTACGAAAGCAGAAAAACCACTCATCGTAGATAAACTCCGCAAGCTTACGCCTGGTGCAAGCATCCTCATTGAGCGTTGGGGTTTGAAGGCCTAGGCCCGAACCAGCTTGAAATGCAGCGGTTCAAAATACTGCATCAAAAAGTACTGCATCAAAAAGTGCCGCACCTAAAAGTACTGCGCCTAAAAGTACTGCGCCTAAAAGTACTGCGCCTAAAAGTGCCGCACTTGAAAGTACTGTTGTGCGGACATCATCATGCAGCTCCGAAATGGGCTGCATTTTTTCTGCGCCAGGTTCATCTGTATCGCGGCAATTTCGCCCAGCTCCGAATCGCCGACACCGTCGCCAACAGACTCTCTTAACGATTCTCGTTCTCTCTTTCTCCCTCCCATTCTTGCTCTGCTAGCAATTTTGCTTCATTAAAATTACTAATTTCTGGTTCTCTTCGATTTCAAGGGCTAGCAAATCCTCGACAACCAATTTGGTGCCCAATTTGGTGCCAGGCACCCAATTGCAGGCTGACAACAGGCAAAACTGGTGCCAGCCACCCGAAAAATTGGTGCCAGGCACCCGATCGGGACGCTGGCGATGCCAAAATTGGTGCCAGGCACCCATTGGGGAGCGCGGAGAGCGTTTGCTAGCAATTTGGGCTGTATTAGAGGGATTGATATCGAGTCGAGCTTCAAAACTTGCTAAATGAGTCAGCATCGATCGTTTCAATGGCCAGTCGACTCGATAGCTAGAGCCAGTGGAGCTGTGTAGCCGGGTTCAGTAAGCGAGACCTGCTCGGATGACCCAACCGTCTTCCAGATCGATGCTGTCCGTTGGAGTGACAACGTAGGTGATTTTGCGGTCAAAGACATAGCCTGCTTCGACAAAGCCGATTCGGCGACCCGTTCTAAGCAATTCATTTTGGCCCCATTCAAAGCCGACCATCACACGTAAATCGTCAATATCGATAGCATCATTGGTGCCATCATCTCGTTTAATGGTCCAAGAGCCACCACCATAATAGCCGTTGATGTACCACCACCAATCGGTCTTCCCAACTGTGGTCAAGTAACTCGAGAGTTTAGGCTCGGGAAAGAAAATGTCCCATCGCACGTTTGGATTGGGTTGCCAAAGTAAACCGCCCGCCGGAAGTATCTTGATTTGATTTCGGTCCGCGTAAACAACACCCAAGCGAAATAACATGGTGGGAGTGATGCGTATTTTGGCAAGCGCTTTTCCCATGTATCGCACGCTGTCGCTATTCATTGTGTTGAAGTCAGTGAATACGCCAATTCTTGCCCCCAAATCTGCTCCGATAATTTGGTTTGGGTCGGACTCCCAGCCGAAATCACCATACGCTGAATAGGCTTGAGCTGGGAGGTCGGCTCCTGTACTCGCATTGGGGCCGTCCCATAAATGAAGCCCAAACGATGGGAGAATATAGAGCGGTTGACCGGAATGGAAAAAGTCTGGGACCTGAAAGGCAATCGATACATCGGTATCGTTGATGCCTAAGCTATCCGGCGAACCTTCACGCGTGACCCAGGTTTGGCGAAATCGAGGACCCAAACAAAAACGTTGTACAGTTTGCAAGGAAGAGTTGTCGGTAGGCCAGCCTGTGGGAAACAAGGCTTGCGGTTGGGAGTTCGGGTACATATTCGGTGGAAATGTTCCCGTCCCAGGTCCCGCTTGCGGGTAAATGCTGGGAGGATACGGATTGGATCCATAAGGAGCGTTGGGATAAGTGCCAGGTGCTCCTACGGTGGGCGCTCCTACGGTGTTTGGGGGTACCATTCCGTTGGGGGCGACCACGGTTCCCGGAGCGCCGTACATGTTGGGAACGTTTTGAACCGGCATTCCATTGACCATCTGAGTTCCGTAAGGTGCAGGAGTTCCGTAAGGTGCAGGAGTTCCGCCGAACCAAGCCGCAAATGGATTGTTCTGCATTCCCAGCCAAGAGGAGACGGTTTGTTGATTAATGGGAACACCGGCGGGGTTGTAGCCCGCATTGGCTCCCTGATATGGATCAAAGGGAGCAGCGGTAGGTGTACCAAAAGTAGTTGGGGCTCCAAAAGTGTTTGGGGCGTTGCCAACTGGTACGCTTCCAACAGGTGCACTACTGATCGGTGCCACGCCTTGCGGAACATTGACAGGTGCGGCAGTACCAGGAGGATATGGTGAGACGGCAGTGGGAGATATCGGTCGTGTACCCGATACGGGTTGGCCGTTGATATTCTGAGTTTGTGTTAAATCGCTCATCGGAACGGTGGTGGATGGAAAGCGGATTTGCTGACCGAGGCAATGACTGCCCAGGCCAAGCAAAATGGCGCTATAAATCATCCATACCAGCCGATTCAACATTCCATGCTCGCGATTCGAAGAGTGTCGTGCTTTGAACGCTTCGCACCGACGTCCGTCGAAGTCGGGGAAACCGTTGGGGAGAGGTACACAAAATCTCCCCCGCACGTCAAGAGCAGACGATTTTCGAATCAGCTATTCACATGCGTTCGCCTGGGATCGGAATCGCAAATTAGCTGAGTTTGAGGCCGATATCGAAGATTTCAAAACTGTCCAGGAAGGCTGAATTCGATTCGAATAACGATCGAATCGCCGCTTTATGCATTTTCATCTTTAGCCCACCCACGCCGATGGGGCCAAAGCAGACCTTACCTTCGCGAATTTTCCCATTATCAAAGGCTTCGACGCCCTCAATGCCAGCCGGCGGAACGGCGTTCAAGTCAATGAGCAATTTAAGCTCGGCCAATTCTCGCCACTGCTCGATTGATAGCAGTTGGGCTCCTGCAGCTCCGCAGGCAATCACCCCCTGGCAACCGCGTAGGCCTGCCAGCAGCGATTCCGAATCAGAGGAGGAATGGCAGCTAAGCCGAGCGACGTTTCCCGTTTCAGCCATTGTGCCGCTCAGCATCGCGGCAACATTTTCCGCTTTGGATTTGTCTCGGGAGAATAGTCGCACTTCTTTAGCGTTTCGCGCGAGCAGTTTGGCGGCAATGGTTCCCACGGGGCCTGTCGCAGCGAGAACGGCAATCGTGCTTTGGCTCAAATCCAAATGGCGGTGGGTGGTTACCACTGCAGCGCCCGCAGTGGTGTTCGATCCATTTCCATCCACCATCACCGAAACGCGCATCGGCCCAAAAAAAGTCTTGCGAATACGGGCTGCGATCGCTTCGGTAGCGGACACGTTGGACCCACCCACGAAGATGGCTGTTTGTTTTAGGTCATCCATGCCGCGTGTGAAGATGCAACCATGAACCAAGCCCATCACATTGTCGGCTTGAATCGAACCATATTGCAACAAATGCTCGACACCCGAATCTATAGCAACTACCGCGTCAAATGTGCTTGGTAAAGCATCGCAATCGAGTTGAACGAGGATCTTTTTCTTGGTCGAAGCGGGGCTGGTTTGGCTCATCGGAAGTGCTCGCGTAGTCTTGGAGAAAACACCGTCGCGAAATGGGGAACGGTTCAGTAAACGAAAAGACTCGGCGATTCAAAAGCAGAAAACGCCGAGCCCAGTAAAATGTCAAAGAGCCTTCGGATGGTTCAATCTCGAATTAGAAGCCCTTGAATGGGTGATCCGCATCTTTCTTAGCGAGCATTTCGTCTGCGTTTGGCTTGCCATGCATTGCATTGGCGATAGCCTGCTTGGTCGCTTCGTAGTTGAATTTATAGATCTTGGAATTGTCTTCTGCGGCTGGGTGAATGAATACACCGCATACGATAACCAAATTCTCAGCTTGATCCTTAGGGATAACGCCATCGGCAACCGAATCAGCAACGGCTTTAGCAACTGCAGTTTGTGCAGGGCCGAACATCTGGATCACTTGCTTGGAACCTTTCATGGTTACCTTGGTGATCATTACGGTGGATGGCTTTACAGCGACGTTTGGGGTGATAACGGCCAACAAGTTGGTGTGACCGTTGCTTTGATTGGCCAATGCATTGGCAAATGCAATGCCCACAGGTCCAGCCTTATCGCCAATCATCAGGTCGATATGAGCGATTTCGTTTCCATCACCAACCAGCGATTCACCAACATACAGCGACATAGGAGAGCACCTTTCTTAAGGGGACTTTTAGGTAAGTTTTGCCAACGCACGCAAGCTTCATCGTTGCGGGCTGCATTTTGCCGAGTTACGACGTGCTTGTGAGGTTACCAAAACTCCATTTGATTGCAACTAGTGTCTACTTGGCATGCGAATTGCAACACAAACAAAAATCCCAGCTACACCGTACGGTCCCTGCAACCTTCACCGCTGGTTCTCGCTGACTGTATGGGTGTACCGTTTTTTGGGAAATCTACGTAAAGGATTTCGAAAATCTAGTTGGAGTTTGGGGCAGACATGACTATTCTGAAGGGAGGTCGCTGAATTTTTGCGCGAGACAAACGTGGCTATTCGCTCGAAAATCAAGGAATTTTCGATTTTTAGTCGGTTTGGGGTCTCAAATTCATCGACTTCCTATTCAGAATTATTCGTCAATATAGCCACTACTTTTCACCTGGTTTTCTACGGTTTGGGAACCACGGGGTCCGGATTCAAAAGAGCGGTAGTGAAAATCAAGGGTGTTCAGAATGTCTACACGATTGTTGCGTTTCGGTACGACTGTCTGCATGTTGTGGTGCCTCGGTGCCACCGTCTCGGTTATGGCAGAGGAAAAGACCAAAAAAGAATCTTCCAAAGATAAGAAGGAAGTACCAGCCGAATCCATCGACCTCTTCGACGGAATGGAAAGCGGCAAACTAGAAGTGCGTTTCCTCCCCAAGGACGCTACTCAAGCGACAATCGTTATCAACAACAAGACGGATAAGCCACTGGATATCCGTTTGCCTGATGCCTTCGGTGGCGTTCCCGTTCTAGCTCAATTCGGCGGCGGCATGGGTGGAATGGGCATGGGCGGCATGGGTGGAATGGGCGGCGGCATGGGTGGTATGGGCGGCATGGGCGGCGGTATGGGCGGCATGGGAGGCGGCATGGGTGGTGGAATGGGCCAAGGCATGGGAGGTGGCTTTGGCGGTGGTATGGGTGGTGGTATGGGCGGCGGCATGGGCGGCATGGGTGGTATGGGCGGCGGCATGGGTGGCATGGGCGGCATGATGCGTGTCGAAGCCGACAAAGCTGCCAAGGTCAAAGTCCCAACTGTTTGCCTCGAACATGGCAAGAAAGACCCCAACCCACGTATGAAGTACAAGCTCGTTCGGCTCGAAGAAGTCAACTCCGATCCACGTGTTCGAGAACTCTGTAAACTGCTTGCTAACGGTCGGCTTCCACAAAACACAGCTCAAGCAGCTGCATGGCACATCGCCAACGGCTTGACCTGGGACCAATTGGCATCGAAGAACCGCGTTGAATCGCGTTATAGCGGTAACGAACGCTGGTTCTCGCCTTTGGAACTACAAACAGCCCTCAATGCAGTGAACGTCGTGACTGTTGCTGCGAAACAAAATGCAAAAACTTCTCAGTCGGAAGGTGCTAAAGACACTTATTCCGGTTCCTATACTGGCGATGCCGCTAAGGGAAGTGAGTGAGCTTTTAAGAAAAGGATCAATCTGGGCGTTGATCTATCATTAATACGATTTGGGTTGTGATTCGAAGCGACTCGCAATTGATTCTCACAAAACGATAAAGGCCAGCATCATGCTGGCCTTTATTTTTTGTTGGTCTTTATTTTTTGACGGTCCAGTCTATCGGTTCATCGATTCAAGCGACGAACATCATCTTTCCCACTTCCGAATTCCAACTCTTCAATTTGCGACCTCAATTCTTCTTCCAGCGAGGCTGGGTTGGTGTTCGCTTTAGGGTGTTTCGGTTGGCTTCCAGCATCGTTTCGGACGCAATCGAAATCTCTACTTTGCGACTCATGGCGAGCCGACATCTCGCCGCTTTCAAATTGATCGCCATGAACTAAAAGCCAACGCAAGTCATGACTGCGCTGTATCAATACGGATTCAAACTGTTGCAATTCGCGGCGTTTACGCTCAAGCTCAAAGCGGGTATCGTTGGCCCATAGGCGAAACATTCGTTCTTGTTGAGAAATTTGGGCCGCACGACGATTGAGCATTCGCTCCTTTCGTTCGACCTCAAATAAACGCTGATCCAAAACACGGGAAATGTCTTCCGCGTGGAGAACGCTCCAATTCAAATCCGAAATTGAATCTTCTTCAATTCCCGACTCTACTCGTACAGCAAACTCGCTCTCTGAAGACTCCATCGATCCCGGACTTTTGTGGGACGATTCTTGAATCGTCTGCTGGGGCAATCCATGAGTCGCGTCTGACGCAGCGGTGGATTTGGGCCGTTCACCACGAACTCGGCCCGAGCCAGAACGAACGGACGAGACTGGACCGTGGGGGGCTTTGATAACGCTCGAAGAATCGGGTGCGTCAACACGAATAGTCGCGGCCGAATCATCGTTTGGAACGCGATTCGGCAAGAGGGTTCGCTCGATTTGGGGCGGCGTGTTAACTCCGCTCGATGTTGGCTGCATCGTCCAAGGTCCTTGACCGGACTCTCAGCCTCCCTGCCCGACTCGTGACACCTGCGATACCTTCCAGAAGGTATCACCCAGTCCCCGCTGGCTACCTTGCCGTTGCGGAGTACTTTTGCACACCTTTTGGATCAGGTGGCACTCTTCGGTACCTTCTCGGTCCCTGCTCGCCCCAATCTGTAACGGATTTCGGGACCAGCCGGCCCGAATTAACATTATTTTGACGCAAATTAACCGATGTGCCGATTGTGAGACCTGAAGGTTCAATTTCTAATTCCCAAGGTCAAGGGATTCAGCGATTCGAGAAACACCTTTGGGATAGTCCTGCAAACCGGAGTTTTATCATTGCCTGCCGGAAGTGAGAACAACGAAAACCCCTCTCGTCGCACCCAGCCGGTTATCACCACCAAGGCGCATTCCGGCAGTAAGCCGATGGGCCGTTTGCAACAGTTGATCGCCGACGAACAATTTCGTCCGTGCGTACACGAGGAGTTGAAGTCTGAGTCAGCTGCCGTATCGATCGAGAATTTTTCTCTCTGGTATGGCAAAAAGCAGGCTCTCTTCAATATCAGTCTCGATGTACCCAAAGGTAAAGTTACCGCCTTGATCGGTCCCAGCGGCTGCGGCAAATCGACGTTGCTCCGTAGCGTCAATCGCATGAACGATCTCAACCCTGCAGTGCAAACTCGCGGCGATATTCGTATTGGTCCACAATCTATCTATGACCGGTCTGTCAGCGTTACCGATCTTCGAAAACGGCTCGGAATGGTATTCCAAAAGCCCAACCCATTTCCACGCAGTATTTTCGACAACATCGTCTACCCACTACGCATCGAAGGTATTAAGGATCGAGCGATGCTCCGCCAAGTCTGTGAACAGAGCTTGAGGGCAGCCGCTCTTTGGGATGAAGTCAAAGATCGTCTGCACGAAAGCGGTTTGGGCCTCTCCGGCGGCCAACAACAACGGCTTTGTATCGCCCGTGCCATCGCCGCTGCCCCAGAAGTCCTGTTGCTCGATGAGCCCTGCTCTGCTCTCGATCCAATTGCCACGTCCAAAATCGAAGATTTAATCGATGAACTCCGCGGCGAATTCACCGTGCTCATCGTCACCCACAACATGCAGCAAGCCTCCCGCATTAGCGATTACACCGCCTTCATGTACCTCGGTCATATGATCGAATATGGGCTCACCTCCACCATCTTTACCAAGCCGCAACTCGTCGAAACGGAAGATTATGTGACTGGCCGCTTTGGCTAATTACATCAAGAAACGACTGTCTCGTTGTGCGTCCCCCAAAAGATTGGGTGTCCCTACTCCGGAACGACCAATTCTGGCCAAAAAGTAGACAGATTTGCTTCTAACCGCCGATAAACCAACTCGATAGATCAATCTTGACTAATTAGGTCATGTTGGTAATATATCCA
>JBILTA010000510.1:0-4497 GCA_044371785.1 Pirellulaceae bacterium
CGCCAGGCAACTACGAAATCACCAAAAATGCATTGCCATTCTTGAATGATGCGACCAATAAACTCACCGTCCAGTCTGCTCAGGCAGATGGGGATTCGATGGCGAACAACATTGCGGTCGGTACCACGCTCAAATCGGGTATCGTCGACATTCGTGACTTCCTCGGGTCTGCCCGCAAACGTAAGCTGTCCGTCGCTGTCGCTCCTGGCAATACGCAAAATTGGTATCACAGCCAATCAGGTTGGAACAACGTCAATAACTTGACCGTTCAACTCAACAGTGCGGGTACTCAACTCACCATCAACGCGGTCAACAGCACGAACCAGAATATCCGGACTCAATTGCCCGTCACCGATTCGCGCGTAGAAACCCGTGCCAATGACAATGGAATGTTATTGCTCCATATTAAAGCCACTGCAGCCCAGTTAAACTTCGCGGTCGTTACCGCAGAAGGTGAAGGGGAGTCATCGGCTGAGGGTGAAGGAAGTGACGTCGTAGGAGCAGTTTCAACGAGCTCTGTAGCCGGTGCAACGGTCTACGATCCAGCTTCCGCTATCGACCTTGGCACAAGTTCAAACGTGGCCTCTTCAAGCAGTTCCGGCCCAACCTCGATGTCTCCGTCGACTGTCTTGCAATCGATGACAGGACGAGCCCGTTTGGCTTCTTCGGTTGTGCCTAATCCAGCCGCCGTGGATGCCGCGATGCTGCAACTCGCCCCCTCTTTACGGCTCAGTTCAGACCTCGAACAAGCCCTCACGGGAGAGGTAAATGACGAAGAATTTGGCTTGGCAGCTGACCAGCTTTTGGGTAATTGATAGATCTGCCGAATTGCGTCCAAGATGCAAAAAGGCTGAAAATTCCAAGGGAAAATTAGCGAAAATCGCGTTTTTCTAGGCATTTTCGGCCTTTTTCGGCTTTTTCCCAGTTGCAATTCTTGGGAAGGAGTTTTAAATCGTGGGCGAATTGCTGGTTACACGGTGGATGTACCGTGTTTTCGTTATTTTGATGAGAAAGGGACTGTACTCATGGCAAAAGCGGCTGCCACCAAGAAGGCTCCGTCCAAATCCGAAGTGTTCGCAAACATCGCAGAAGCAACTGGCTTGTCTCGCAAGCAAGTAGCTGCCGTGTTTGATGCACTGAAGGCACAAATCGGAACTTCGCTCGGCAAGAAGGGCGCTGGCCAATTCGTTCTGCCAGACCTCTGCAAGATTATGGCTGTCCACAAGCCAGCTCAAAAGCCTCGACCTGTTCGCAACCCAGCGACCGGTGAAATGATGATGAGCAAAGCTAAGCCTGCTTCGACCGTTGTTAAGGTTCGAGCACTCAAGAAGCTCAAGGAAATGGTGTAAGCATTTCAAGTCAGTCAGCCGACTGACAAAGTACTTCGCACGTACAACACAAAAGGCTGAATCGAAATATCGATTCAGCCTTTTTTCGTATGCAAAGGGCTAACCTACAGCTCGTTCAAACCAAGCACGCAGCTTCGGATCGAGCAAAGTATTGGCTACATAAAATGCGCCATCAAAAGAATGATCAGCGCTATGAGCGCCCGGCACAGCAATCGTGCATGCGCCCGATGTTACAGCGGCTCGACATCCATGACCGCTATCTTCTAACGCCAGCATCTCATCGGCTTTGACTTGCATGCCAATCGCGGCTGCATGATAGATATCAGGATAAGGCTTACCACGCGGTACATCTTCGGCAGTTACGATAAATTGCAAACGATCTTTCAAGCCTACACGAGTCAAACAATCTTCTGCAAATTTGCGGCGACTACTTGTGGCCACACAGCATGGTAAGCGATGTTGTTCGAGCCAGTCAAAAGCCTCTAAGACTCCCGGCATTAAACCAAGTCGCGAAGGCAAGAGTTCCATGAAGACCTGATCGGATTCTTCCAACAATTCATCGGCATCATCGTTCAACGACTCTTCACGTATCATTAACTCGATCGCCAATTTACCAGGTAGCCCCATCATGCCCCGCCGCAATTCGGCTCGATAAGACCGGCCTCGTCGCTCCAACAAAATTGTCCCCACATCCAGGTACACTTCTTCTGTATTAAGCAACAAGCCATCCATATCGAAAGCGACTGCTCGTATTGGGTTTTCCCACTTCATGCTGATTTTCACCTTGCCACGGTTTGATATCGCTGCTTCGCCTCTTGTACCATTCTCAATATACCGTAACTTGCTGAAGTGCCTATGCGGTCCGCTAGCCGCTGCCAAGTCCAACTGGCTCAAGCTTGACTTAGAAGCATGGCGATCTTCCTCCTTTCATGAGGCCCAATTTTTCATGAGCGACTCGAATTCAACACCGCGCAAGCAACCTGAACGCAAATTACCCGGTACCTATCAACAAATCATGGATCGATTCCCAGAGTTAGCAGCCGCCCATGATCAAATGAGTGAAGCCGTCGATCGTATAGGAGCGTTGGATGCTAAGACGGCTGCTTTAGTCAAGATTGGTATCTCTCTAGGAGCTGGGCTGGAATCCGCCGTGCGCAGTCATGTACGTCGTGCCAAAGAGGCGGGAGCGACAGAAGCCGAAATTGAAAACGCCATTTTTCTCGGTATGACGACCGTCGGTTTTCCACGGACCGTCGCCGCTTGGAGTTGGGCCCAAGTTCAATTCGCACGTGACCGCAACGAGGCATCGACATAATGCTTGAACGCCTATTGGGTGCATATATTTTGGCGGGTGGCCAAAGCTCGCGGTTTGGTTCCGACAAAGCACGAGCTATTGTCCATGGTGAACCATTGCTGCTTCGACTCATCGAAAGATTGAAAACGATTACCCGTTTAGACATTACTCTTGTCGTAAATGAGCCGCAACGTTATTCCGATTTCGGTGTCGAAGCGATTACCGACTTACAACCCGACCTTGGTCCGATGGGTGGTCTCTATTCGGCAATCCATCATGCGGTGAATCGCGGACCTAGCGGTTGGATCTTGCTGCTACCCTGTGATCTGCTCGATTACGACCCTGCTTGGCATAGAGAATTGCTCCACCAACTTCAATCCGCTCCAACGAACACAAAAGCCATTGCCTTTTTTGATAAAAGTTGGCTTCCCTTTCCCGCCCTTTATCACACATTACTGTTAACCGATCTGCAAAACGCGATCCAAATACAACAACTGTCCCCTCGAAAACTATTGACGACTCTCGGCGACAGCGCTTGCGGTATCTCCACAGAAGGCCTCTCGCAGATTCGCTCCATCAATACGCGTGAAGAGTTAGAACAATACCTCAAGAGCGACGAGTCCCCTCGCTAAAGAGGATTTGTGTGATCGCCAACACAAAACAGGTCAGGATAGGGACTTGATATACACGCTCGATGCAGATCACAATACGCCCGTTGCATTCATCTTATCAAAATCCTTCTCTGGGTTCTGTTATGAAAAAAGCTGCGTCGGGACAAGCGACCAAATCAGCGACTAAAGTCACGAAAGCCTCACTGAAGAAAACGACGAAGAGCCCTGCATCGAAGGCCAAAGTCAAGAAAACCGCGCCGAAGAGCAAAACCAAACTGACTGCATGGCAAACGAGTTGGCCTGCAACGCCCGATTTGCGTGCGTGGTTCCTGTGCGGCATTCAAAAGTGTGCCGCCAATCCCAAACCAGAAGAAGGTGCCATCGATGCTCACTTACCCATCAAAGCACTGGCTGAACTAGGACATACTGCCGAGGCTCTCAAGCATTTGCAAAAATTTCTGAAACGAGTTACCAAAGACTCTATTGTCGAGTCTACTCGACTAGCGGAACTCGGAGCAGAAATTTGCTTTGAGGCAGGGGACATGCCGGGGATGGAGAAATATTTGGAACTGGTACGTTCTGCCGACGATCGAGTTACCCGCAAAGGCGATAAAGGATATGGGTCTAAATGTGTTCATGATTTTAAAATCGCCAATGGCTTATTTGCACCTGGCGACTTAGGCCCAGAGCATGAGGACTATATTGAATCCATTTTCTACTTTCATATCCGCCAATTGAGCTTGGCGAGACAAGCGAAACACAAGGGACAAATCAAAAGGGAATTTGCCAACCTGAACGAAGCCATAAAGCGAGAGAAACCGGGTTGGCGCAAAAGTATGTGGACCAAACGAGTTATTCGTTTGGCACATGAGATGTCCAATCCAGAAGCAATCAAACAACTGATCGAACAGATTCCTGCTGAAGAACGCAATGAGCGAATTGGTTACGATGTGTACGCGATGATTGGCCTGAAAAAGGAAGCTACAAAGTTTGCTCAGCAAGAAATCGAAAAGAACATAGAAGAATTGCTGACTATGCAGGATCCAAATATTCATTTCCCAATCAACGGCATTACACGTGCATTAACGTGCTTGCTCGAAATGGATGAGAAAAAACTTGCCGCAAAACTTTTCAAAAAAGTCTCGGAGAGCGCTGCCAGCTGGAGTTGTGTGATACAAGGTTGGACAACAACGGCGGTACTCGCTGAGTTTGTCCCCATTGTAGAACAACTGGAAGGTAAACA
>JBILTA010000511.1:0-4490 GCA_044371785.1 Pirellulaceae bacterium
CACCGTTCTCCTGGATTATCTCAGCTTTTTCAATCAGTGTCCAGAAAATTATTGTCGGAATCGCATTCCGTCAATAAGCAGTTATTGTCGGAAAGGTTGACTCTCCGGCTGTTCGTCGAGTAGTTGCCCGAACAATTGCCTTGCTAGCATAGTTTGGCGATTCCGAGAGTATACAAAGCGATTTCCGTTGAGTTGTCACGCTACCCCAAACGCCAAGTCGGAACAAGGAAGAATCCAAAGCAATTAGGTAACACGATTTATCACACGAGACTGCCTTCGAATGTGGTACGCGTGTTTCTTTATGAAGATCAAGATTGGCAAAACCAACGGGGGAGCGATCAAGAGGTGGAAAGTGATTGACTCGTACCGCTCATGAGTGGGGGAAATCGACTATGTACAGAGCAACTTCTACCATTTAGCTCAGTTTGCCTATTTCGCCTTTAACCCATTTCCCAGTCCCATTGCATCGCAAAAATAATCTGCATTCCCAACCAACCACCATGATCCGGCACATCTGCCGCCGCGGAGGCACGAATAGGTTGCAGTTCGCTGCGAAGCAACGGACGACCATCGGGATCGGTGACTTCCCAAGAAGGGCCGGGGAAATCGGTGGGGTCCCAGACGAGAAGGGCTTGTAGGATCGAGCGTTTCCACCAAAGTAGGCCGCGATCGGGCTGGAGAAGAGCTTGTTCGCTGCGAAACGGGCGATCGAGCTTCATACAAACCATCGGCGTGACAATGACACTTCCTTGCTCGGTCAATGTTGCATTGCCGCCCCCAACAAAGAATTCGGACGGAAAGGTCCCTTCACCTGGAGCTACGGTCACGCAATAGGCCCCATTGGGCATGTGCAGCGGAATCGGTTGATCCGTGACAAAACAATTGGAATCGTTGAGCACATCGATCGCAGTGCGTAAACGGTCACGTATGGCGATCAAGATCTCGTCTTGCGTTGCGCGGGAGCGAAGATGGGGATAGACCAATTGCGGAGGCATCGAAGAATACTCCTTAAGTTGTCGAATAGATCTTAGACAGATTCACCCAGCCACCCGCCAAGGATTGAGTCATCGGGTTACCTTGGTAACGGAGCTGGTCATTGAGCTGCGGCATACGCGACAAGGCGTATTTGATGGTTCCTTGCACTCGATAAACTTTACGTTGTAAGTCGCTGCCATTGCGTGGATTGTGCAAAGCGATTTTGTGATCCATCATCACTTCGAGAATTCCCGATGGAGTTAAGAACCGCGATGCAGGTTGTGGAATCGTAGGCCAATCACCGATGCGTTCCGCTGCGTAATTGAAATGATGGTAAGCGATCCCTTGATGCAACCGTATGATGGTGGTTTCCTGCGATATCGTCACCGAGCCGCTGTCGGTCGGAATAGAAACGCTGCGAGGTTTGCTGAGTGGCAAGGCGATGATCCCATCATGCAAATCGTAGGCGTCATCCATCTCGACGTAAGTGTAAGCGAGTTCGGATAGCTGCTGAGCACTAAGATCCGCCGGTGAACGAAATGGCAACGAGTCCTGCATGGCAGGAACTTCATAAAATCGCCACTGAGCGGAGCGTTCTTCTCGGGTCGCTTGCGTGATGGATTCGTTCGTTTGCAAGTCGCCATCGAAGTTGGTGATCGATTCGCTTGCGCCGGCGATCCCATGCCACTTCACGCAAGGACTCTGAAGGTAACAAGCGAAGATCCCCGCAGGCGAATTCGAATCGAAAGGCGTTGGCACGGGCCAGGCGGTCTCGGAATAGCCTGGAAACGCTAACGGCTTGCCAATGGTGTCACTCGTGACCGCCAAGATCTCCAAGTTGGATCCAGTCAACTGCACCGAGATCCGGATTTCGACGATCGGTTCGTTAAGCGTTTCGATGATCGCAATATTAAGCGGAATGATATGAGCTCCATTTGCATTCGTGGGCCCACCGCGCCATTGCAGGCGTTGATAAGCAACTTCCAGGCCTTGATGAATAAGCACTTGCTTGTTGGCACCAGGTCGACCGACGACTCGGACGCTGCAGTCAGCTTGCATATGACCTTGCACATGAGAATTCGTGACCGCAAACGCTCCACTCCAGTCGATGCAATACGGAGGGGGAGTCGCTTGTTCCTCGCGATCGCGAATTGTGTAATTGAGCACCAGTCCGGTGGCATCAGACACAAACTCTTGACTGAGCCGTTTGTAACCATCGAGCAGCGCAGGAATACATAGATACCGCATCGCGTGAGCCCAACTCCGCACGTCGCGAATACGCAATTGACCGGTGATGATCCGCGTGGTTTTCCAATCTTCCCCTTTGCTTTCACTCAAATACCATCGATTGTTGAGCACTTCGCGGTTGCCCAGTGCACCGGCGATCGGTGGGGTGCTCGAACTGTCATCCTCACCAGGGCATAGACAACGACAGACCTCGATTTCAAATTCCACCCGGAGCGCTCGACCACTATAAACTTGCGAGATCCGTACCGTCAGCGGTTTGGGCCCGTTGTTCAAATCGACCACATCTTTGCGATAGATACTTGTGTCACCAGAGTAACTTTCAAGGTTCCCCTCATATTCGCCCGTGGCGGCTAGCAGGATTTGAAACCTACCGTTATCAGGAACACGGCCTCCTTCATCGATCGAGTTGCTGATCGCATACCAGAAGTCTTTTCGAACTTCCTGCAATCGAGCTTGTAACTCTTGCATTCGTTCGACCGTGGTGACCGCGACATCTTCCTCTTTTAGTCCAATGGTAGAAGCATGTTCGCCGCTGAAGTCGCGGTCGACCAAACCGACTAACGTCGAAGCAACGCGAATACGGAAACGAGAAAACAATACATCAGTGCCACTCGAATCGTATTGTACGCTCTGTTCGAAGGCCTGCGTTTCACAGTCCCGCATCAAGACGCCGTTATAAAAGACTTCGGTACCCGCCATGATCTATCATTCATCTCAAAACGTAGGCCGTTGACCACTCTGAAAATGTCGTCGGGCTTCAGCCATTTGCTGTTGGATCTCATCGCGTTGCTGTTGACGTCGTCGCTCGATGGCATCGATCAAGTTACGTGAAGAGATTTGTTCGCTCTCTTTCCGGAAGAACTCTTCCATCCACTCGGTGATCCCTTCTACCGAATCGACCAGCTCCAAGATCGCAGCTACCCCGTCGGTGATCTTGGTTTGCAAATTCAGTACCACCTGCTGCAGCGGTCGCGTGAATTCCTCTTGAGCGCGCTCCAATCGGTTCTGAGCATCGGATAGTCCTGCGAGATTCCCTTCCACAGAACGCGCTCGAGTCACATCCCGCATCACTCGACCAGCTTCCAAACGCATGTAAGCCGCTTGAATCTCGCCACTGTAGAGCCGCAAGTTTTCGTTGAGCTTTAGTTGGGCTCGATTAGCTGCATACAGAGCCGTATTGAAGGTGATGAACGCAAACGTCGCGTTGGCAACTTGACCCGCAAAGGGTGCAACTTTTTCAAATACGTTTTTTAAGCCATCCCAGAGTTTGGTGAGAATCGAATTTACCTGCTGCGGCTGCCCAGGCTGCCCGCCAGGAGGTGAGCCAGGTGCAGGCGGAGTAGGATTGCCAGGACCACCGGTAATCGGCAAGCTTTTGTTTGGCTTCGACGAAACTGCAGTGGCCGAAATGCTCTAGGACAGCCAGGCCGTCGCCGCCATCACGCAAACATTGATTGCAGAATACGGAGCCGTCGCCATCCATGTTGGTGAAGCGAAAGCGATCGCGACCACCACAACCAGGACAAGGGCCATGTTGTCCGCTGGTTTGCTGGGATGTCCGGCCGAGTACCGACTGAAAGATATTGGCCCAGTTGCCCCTTGCCATCGCTTTGAGTTGTGCCGTGTCGAGCGTGTTGCGACTGGTTGACGATGTGGACATGTTACAATCTTTCTAGGACACAACTAAAAACGATCCAAATTCGCAAACGGCTAACACCACTACATACTGGCCAGCAAAGCCTCATCCGCCTCGTTCACTGGAAGGCCTGTCCATGCCCCATCCTTGAGGTGCTTTTCCCACCAGCGATAGAGCCAGCGAAACGTTGTGATTTCGGCCATACGCCTGGACTCGCAAAACGCCCACTGCACTCGGTAGTCTTGTTGCCAAGCGAGTAGCGATCGATAAATCATGCGAGCATTCTCTTGAGGCGATCGGGTTTCGGTCTTTGGAGCTTCGAGGAGGAGTTGTTGTAAGGTGCATTCCACCACAACCAGGGCAGCATCGAGTTTCGAGAGGTTCTCGAGTTCATGCTTAAAGCGATCGTATCGCGACGAGGGTCCGCGCCGGCTGAAACCCAGAAAGGTTCCGTAATCGAAATCGAGAGAATTGCCGCAGCACTTGCGGCCAAAGTGATTGAAGGCCTTGCCGCCAGCAACGAGTATCTCGATGCTGCCGGCGCGGCTGAGGTTCTTGGTTGTTCGGTACCTACGGTAGAGCGACGTGCAAAAAGCGGCGAGATACCATCGGTTAAGATCGGAAAGCTGAG
>JBILTA010000512.1:0-4481 GCA_044371785.1 Pirellulaceae bacterium
CGGTGAAGAACAACGATAATCCAATCGCCAACGACAATTCTTCTTTCTTCGCTTTACACGCACCTGCCGTCGCTATGGCTGCTGACACTCCACATACCGACATATCTGCGGAAACGGTCATGCAGAGAGATCGCGATGGAATACGGAGAACATAGACGCCGAAAAGGTAGGTACTAATAAGCACGATTGGGGTGACAATCCAAGCGGTCATCAAACCGGGCAGCCCCAACTCAAGCAACCGACTAAAGAGCACTTCCGCGCCAAAGACAACCAGCCCTGTCTTTATGAAGTATTCACCGATCAAAGCAGGTTTGAACCAATTCAATTCACCAACCGTATTGCCAATGATCAATCCAACCATCAATGCCCAAAGTGGATACTCTAGATTGTAACTCTCCACCACCTTCTGGGCCGAAAGGAAGTAGGCAAGGCAAGTTAGGGCGGCCAGAAAAATGCCACCTGGCAGGAACTTGATCAAAGAACGTCCCATAAGAACCGAGCCCATGGCGCCGATCAGCACGACCCAACCCATTCCAAAGAGAATCGGCAGGCTGACATTCTTTTTGGATTTAGCGTTTGTTAACCCATCAACGGGATTAGCATTCCACACCTGAGGTTTATCGATAGTTTTCGAGAGAGCATTCGGCCAACCTTTCGTATGTACCTTGCGATTAGCGGCATCTTCTTTGGGCCAGCCAGTCCATGTGACCGCAAGAGATAAAAACACTAACAAACCACCCATCAGCATTGCGGCATAATCTTCATGCCAGCCTCGCTTCTGCGAATGATTTGAAGCTACAGAAACAGCGGCAGGCTCAGAGGAGCTGGATGGAATGGAACTCATCGCGGGCTGGTCTTACGAAATAGGAGCGATAGGGGTAGGCCAATACAGCTTGCTGCAAATGCTCGACAAGTGTCGCATCAGCGAGATCTGGCAACGCAAGTTGCTCAGGATACCATTTTACGATCCAGTCATGTACCCGGTGATACTGTTCGGCGTCCAGGAATATGCGGGGAGGAAGAGCGGCCAACTGCTCTCGATTGAGCGAAATTCTGAGGCGTAAACAGGCTGGCCCGCCCCCATTGGCCATACTTTCATGCAGACGAACATACTGAACTTTTTCCAGCGATAGCTCCGAATCTCTTTGCCAACGTTGCAAAAGTTGGTTGGTTTCCAGTCTTTTTTCGCATTGCTCAGGAGCGATCCAATGGAATCGAGATGGCTCACGCGGGTCCGCTTTGGGCAAGGTAACCATTTGACTATTAAACAAGTACGTTTGTACTGCTGCTGGTAACGGAAGCTCATTCAAACCGACCACAATCATTCGCAACTTCAGGCCAGTTTGCCGTAGGAAAGCGGCTTCGATTTCGCAAAGACTTTTTTCCGCAGCTTCAAAGGCTACTTCATGCATAAACCATAGATGCTCGTGCGCTGTCGATATGACATCGTTGTGAAAAACACCAGCATCGATCGCCGCCGCCGATTGCTGCAAGTGAAACACGCAATCCGGCTTCAATTGATGCAAGCGTCCGATTGCCCTTCCGGTGGCCCTGGTTTGACGAACCATAAAACGGCGAGTCGCAACCGATCCGCTTTCATTATCTCCCGAGATAAAAATCTCGACGCCTTGTTCGCCTGTCGCATCACACAATCGCAAATGATTGGCGGCTCCTTCATCTCGCAGGGGAACAATTGCCGGCAGTGGATCATGCACGATGACATCGTCGCAACCATTCCACAACGTCCGAAACATTTCCGCTCGTTCTGAAGCCTCTTGTGCGCGATGTAGTGAACTAATTAAGTTAGCCGGCGTAATGTGTAGTCTGCCATCAGCTGTGTCGGTCACAGGTGAAACAGTCGCCGCGTTGGCACTCCACATCGCACTGGCACTCATCGCCGCAGACAACAATTGCGGATCGGTTTCGTAGGCGGCTTTTAACTGTGACGAGACACTTCCGCAAAAGCCAAACGATTTCAGCAGCTCTCGATTGGGTCGAACCAATGGCGGTAAGAGAACTTGCGGCACACCGAGCTGGGCGATCAGCCAAGCTTTCTCTAATCCTTCGAGTGCAGCCTCTCTTGGACGTGATACACGGGCACAATTCGCCTGTGAAGCAACATTCCCAACCCCCAAACCACCGAAGTGATGTGTGGGCCCTACCAATCCATCAAAGTTTACTTCTCGGAGCATATACGATATACCTCCTGCAAACCCACTGCCGCAGCACTCGGCATCACCAAACCAGTATCTTCTAACGATGCAACTGGATAAGAAGTATAATCAGCTGCAAAAAAAGCGCTCGGTCGATGATTGCCGCTCTTGCCGACACCTCCGAAAGGCAACCTACCACTTGCCCCCGTGGTCTGGCGATTCCAATTCACAACTCCTGCCTGAACACCCTGAACAAAAAATTCAAAGTCGTCCATCGTTCCACCGAGTAAGCTGGCCGCTAAGCCATATGCTGTGGCGTTAGCCAGTTCGATCGAGTGCTCCAAATTCTCAGCCCACTCAACGCGCAATAAAGGTCCAAACCATTCTTCATCGGGTAAGTCACAGCCTGTCGTTTCTATCAACCCTGGTTTCAAAATCGTGGGATGATGGTCGATAGCTTCCATCTTGACCAACGCTTGAGCTCCCGACTCAAGCCAAGCAGCTTGAGTTTTCAGCAATTGCTCCGCGGCGAAGCGATGTACCACGCTTCCCATAAAGGGCTGAACGTCGTTGCGTGGTTTTCCGATTGTTACCGATTGCACCGCCAGCGTAAGGCGATCCAATAACTCTTCACCAAAATCTCCTCGCGGCAATATCAACCGCCGCGCACAACTACAACGTTGCCCCGAAGTGATGAAGGCCGATTGAATGATGGTGTAGACCAGAGCTCCAATTTGGGGCTCGGCTGTTGGCAATACCACAAGAGGATTGATACCACCCATCTCCAAAGCGATCAGCTTCTCAGGCTGCCCAGCCAAACTGCGATGAATGGCGACCCCGGTACGATAGCTTCCTGTGAATAAGACTCCGTTGAGCTCGGGATGTGCCACGGCATAGGCGGCAATGTCGCCCCTGCCATGAATCAAGTTAAAGACTCCTTCTGGCAACCCTGCCGCTTGCCAAAGTTGAGCCAAATATTGCCCCACCGCTGGAGTTTGTTCACTCGGCTTAAACACAATCGAATTTCCAGCCAAAAGCGCCGGCACAATATGACTGCCGGGCAAATGCAACGGAAAATTGTATGGCCCCAAGACGAGCATAACGCCAAGCGGTTTATAACGAGTCACCGCACTTTGCCCATCGACGCGTTCGACTCGGGTCCAGCGACGACTTTCGATCGCTTGAATGGAAACTTCGACTTTCGCAATTGCGGTGGCAACTTCTGTTAGAGCTTCCCAGACTGGTTTGCCCATTTCAGCTGAAATCAAGACTGCCAGCGGATCGCGATGTTCTTGCAACAACTTGGCGTAGTTTCGCGCGACCGTAATTCGCCCTTCCAAGGATGTCCGAGACCAGAGCTTGAATCCCAAGCGGGCACTGACAAAGGCTGCATCGACTTGTGCGGGAGATGCATAGTGTCCCCACCACAACATCACCTCTTCGACAGGATCAACGCTGAATCCGAACGCTCCTTCGCCTCCGCTTTCTTTTCCTTGTATGATCAGGTGTGATTCCAGCGTGTTCGGTTGCAGGTACGTCATCGCCTGGCTCCCTAATTCAGAGGAAACGCACAACTACTCGGACGCTTGGGGGTGTTGAGCCGTAACTACCAGCGGATCACCGACATGCACTTGCAGCTTTGCTAAAACAATGGATGGAACTACGATCCCATTCTCAACCAAACGGACTGGGCTGAGGCAACAACGAAAATCTTTCTTCGAACTTCCAACTAGGAAACTATCGCTTGTAATGGAATCATCAACGTCGACCAAGACCCTTTGTTTGCTTCTTTTGATGGCATCAATTTCATCGCGACGACAATGCACAACGGGCCCACCGTCGAAGATATCGATCATATCGGTGATCAAGAAACCTTCATCTTGCAACATCTTGAGGGCCGGTTTCGTTTGTTCATGAACCTTACCTATCACATTGCGTACGGCTTCCGGCAACAAACAAGTGTAGATGGGATACTTGGGCATCAAGTCTTCAATAAATTGCTTGTCGATTGTGGATAGACTATCAGCTTGAGGGAAGTCGATATGGAAGAACTGCTTACCTACACTTTCCCAAAATGGACTATGTCCTTCTTTATCGAGCACCCCCCGCATCTCCGCAATGATATCTTTGTGAAACCTTTGCGGATGTTGAGCCATGAATTGAAAACGCGACAAACTCAACAGGCGTCCACGCCCTTGGCCGCGATATTTTTCTAATAGAAAAAGACTTCCAATTTCGGTTGGCCCATCATGAATCTTCTCTAAATGCAAAGCGGTGATATCGTGAGTGACCTGCAACAAATCACAATGCTGTTTGGAGTTCACTAAG
>JBILTA010000059.1:0-14098 GCA_044371785.1 Pirellulaceae bacterium
TTGGGCAGCACAACGTGTTGCACATCTTATTCAAGAGACGCAACAAAAGTTCGGGATCACATCAATAGTCGTCACACATGACTACGCTAGTTGGTTAGGTGTTGCCGATCATGTTTTTATCTTGGAGCCAGTTCAAAGAACGTTGGTTGAATTGCAGACTCGATCAGCTGTTGAAGTCGCTAGCCGTATAGAGGCTGGACTGGTAAAAAAGTCTGACGAAATAGTGGAACGTAATGAAAAGCTAAGCACCAAGGAGTTGATACATGTCGGTCTCTGGAATCCACTGGAGACTCTCGGACGTCTGACGGCAAGTTTTATGTCATTGCCAGTTCATTTGGTACCGATTTGGAAGAATCCCGCCTGGGGTGGACGCTTTCTAGCGCATTATGCAAGCTTGGTCGCGGGGGCTTCGGCATGGTTCTATATTGGAGTGGCTGGAGTCATCGTCGGTTTCGTCGCGACCTATTTCACCTTTCGATATCTGCCGTATCAGCTCTATACGAAGCCATTGTTGATGGAAGAGTTGTTAGCTTCGATTGGGTTTGCGTTGTATCGAATTCTTGTTCCGGTGCTCGCTACGATTTTGATTGCGGCTCGATGCGGTGCCGCTGTAGCTGCTGATGTCGGAGGAAAGAAATACGGGGGGCAAATCGATGCGCTCAAGACATTAGGAATCAGGCCCGCTCGTTACTTGTTGACCCCCATACTGTTGGCTTTTTTGGTCGGCACGCCGCTACTCACGCAATTTGCGTTTTGGATCGCGAAAGTTACCAGCTTGGTTGCCTTTAATGCGACACACTCTCAGTTGGGCCCATACTATTGGGATTTCCACTTCCATCGCCGTTTGGTCGTTGGCGAGCAATGGTTGTATGATGGGTTCGGTTGGGTAGCGTTGAAGAGTCTCTTGTGCGGGTTGATGGTTGGTTGGGTCGCCTACCTGTGTGGAACAAGGCCAAAGTCGAGTTCCCGCGACGTGAGCCGGGCCATTACTTCGACGGTGTTGTGGGCAACATTAGCTGTGCTCATTGTGCATTTTTGCGTTGCCTTCTGGGAATTTGACGCCCCAGGCTGAAATGCTGTCAAATTCGAGCCATTCGCGGGTTGATAGCATTGGTATCGGCTCAGTCGAATTACGCTCACCGATCCATTCATCTGTCACCGCTCAGCTGTTCCAATTCTATTTGGTGGGAGAATACGCCAAAATCTGCTAAGAGACGGCTCCGTTTGAAATTATGACATTGCCGCAATTTCGGAGACTTGCTACTTACCCATCAGCACGATTCTTTCAAGAACCGTGCGGCATCTGTGCGGACCGTTGGAGGCCTTACGTCAGATGTTATGTGTGACCAAGTGGCAGTTTTTCATCACGGAAGAGACGCGATGTACATAAGAAATCCCTCGATTCTGCGTTGGTACGCGCGAATTGGGCTTGCTCTGCTTGTGCTCGCATTCGTGGCGGAGTTAGTTCAAGCTCAGCCAGGCGGCGGCGGTGGACAGCCTGCATTACCCGCTTTTGATGAGCCCAAATTTCGTGATCGAGTTTGGGAGTCGGGTGGGCCTCGTATCAACGCGGCTGACGGTGGGAAGATCATTGTCGCAGTCGAAATTCGTGGCAATCGTACTGTATCCGAACATCGCATTCTGTCTCATATGCAAACGAGAACGGATCGCGCTTTTGATAGCAAGCAACTCGAAGCTGACATTCGCGAGTTGTGGAGAACAGAACTTTTCGAATCCATCAAACCTGCGACGTATGACGCGGAAGGTGGAGTCGTTGTTGTCTTAGAAGTTCGAGAGCGACCGATTGCTACGGCTGTTGTGTTTCAAGGAAACCGCGGGATTAGTAACGGTATGTTGGAGAAACATTGTGGGATCAAAAAGGGTGATCCCATTAATCCGGCGTCACTCGATTTGGCGCGACGTCGCTTGATCGAATTATATTTGGAAAATGGCTTTAATCACATCGACATTCAGTTGCGTTCGGGTAAGAACCCAAGTGAACGCATGGTCCTTTTTGAAATCAATGAAGGTCCATTGGAACGAATCGATCAAATCGTTTTCGAAGGCAATAGTTTCGCTTCGGATGAATTGCTCAAAGTTCGTATCCAATCCCGCGATGCTCGCTGGGGCATAACTCAATACATGGCCAATAAAGCGGTCATTTCCACTATTGAAGCTGACAAAGAGTTATTGGCTGGATACTACAGAAGCTTAGGTTTTTTCCAAGCACGCGTCGGATATCGTATGGATTACGATGAAACGGGTAAGTGGATTACTTTGACCTTTGTAATTTATGAGGGCATGCGTTTCCAGGTGAGAAACGTGGCCATCATGGGTAACAAATACCACGAAGAAGCCGAGCTAGGTCAACTTTTGAAGATGAGTGGTGGCGAATACTTCAACGAAGACAAAATGATGCGTGACGTTCGATCGATCAAAGATCTTTACGGTGCACAAGGTTTTGTCTTCGTCGATGTTCAGCCAGAGCCTCGTTATCTTGAAGAACCTGGCATGATCGACATCGTTTATAGAGTTGAAGAAGGTGATCGTTATCGTGCGGGCGATATTCGTGTCCACATCGAAGGCGATTCAAGTCACACCAAACACACGGTCGCTCTCAACTATTTGGGACGCGTGCGACCTGGAGCCATCATTGATATGCGAGAGCTACAGCGAGCTGAACGACGTTTGGCTGCGTCTGGAATTTTTGCAACGCAACAAACGGGTGGCGCTCCGCCATCGATCGAAGTCAAACCGCCTGATCAAGAAGATACAAAATTGCGTTAAAGGTTTGGCGGAACGACATTGAATTGAATTTAAATAATGACTACTCTCCGCCTGGGCTGCGAAGGAGTAGCCAGCCGAATGGGAAAACGCTTCAGCGTTCATTGTGGGAACAAGGATAGTTCATGGCCATCGAACTGGAAAAGCAAATCAATCGCTTGATCCGCGCTGCGGTGGTTATGGCCGCTGTGCTGATGGCTGGCTGTCATACACTGACACCACCTGGCACAACGCGAGCCGTATCAACGAATCCTGTGTTGCCCTCTTCAGCAAAGAGCGACCTATCGAGCTCTAAGCAAACAAGCCAAAATTCCAACTTGGGGCACGTTAGTCCTGCAGGCTACACTGTAAGCACACCCTCCTCGAATACCGACGAATTAGCGGGTGTTTGGGACGAGCTTGATGTTGTGCGTGGACAGAATCCAAGCCCCCAACAACCAGCCACCGCGCAAAATCCAGGAACGTACGGTACGGGGTATTATCCTCAAACGGATGCTGGCTCGGGCAATTACTTTCGTCAACCTTTAGTGCCATCACAAGCTGCTCCACCGGTTGCCGGAGTGGTTCCGCAAACGGGACTACCTCCCGGTTACACAAGCACCAATTACGGAACAACGACTCCGGTACAAAGTGGCTACTTGGATACGGGAGCCAGTGGTGTTCCAGTTGCAGGTCAACCGATGGGCGTAAATTCGTATGGCGTCGATGCGAGTGGAACATTCCCAGATCTGTCGTCTCCGATCTTACCCAGATATCAACCTCGTGAACGCGTGGCGCCGATTGATGTCTATGTTCAGGAAGAACGCACTGGGCGCGTAATGCTAGGTGGTTCGGTGAACAGCGACTTGGGTGTTGCTGGTCAATTCATTGTTGAAGAACGCAACTTCGATTTATTTCGACCAGCTACAAGCTGGGAAGATGTGTGGAGTGGACGTGCCTGGCGTGGAGCTGGACAGAACTTCCGTTTGGAAATCATGCCCGGTAATCGAGTAGAACGCTACACAGTAAACTGGACGGAACGCAATTTGTTCGGTTACTTGCCTGTCAGTTTGTCGGTCGGCGGGTTCTTATTTACACGGCGATATCGAGACTGGGATGAGCAACGTTTGGGTGCTCGTGTCATGCTAGGTTACGAATTAACTCCAGACTTATCGATCTCTTCGGAGCTTCGCGGCGAAAACGTCAAGATCTTTGATCCCCGAGTTCTGGGAGTACCCGAACTTGATGAAGTGCTTGGAAGCAACGAATTGTATACCGCTCGTTTCCGTCTTGCTCATGACACTCGCGATAATCCTTTTATGGCAACCGAAGGGCATTTGCTCGAGTTGATTTATGACCAAGTGTTTGGCGATTATTCGTTCCCGCGTGGACAAGTTAACTACTCCAATTATTTGTTGATGCGAGAGCGAGCTGACGGTAGTGGTCGTCATGTTTTGGCCAACTCATTGAAGTTTGGTTTCAGTGGCGAAGATACACCGGTGTTCGAAAACTTCTTCGCTGGTGGTTACAGCACGATGCGTGGTTTTAGTTTCCGTGGAGCGAGTCCACGAGTAGACGATGTGATTGTGGGAGGTCGCTTCCAGATGTTGGGGTCGTTGGAGTATATCTTCCCATTGACGGCCGACGACATGTTGCGAGGAATTGTCTTCTGTGATTACGGTACGGTTGAATCGGACATCGAATTTAATTCGGAGAATTTCCGAGTGGCTCCCGGTCTTGGGTTCCGCGTGATGATTCCAGCAATGGGACCTGCACCACTGGCATTCGACTTCGCATTCCCAGTTAACTACGCCGATACCGACGATCGTCAAGTCTTCAGTTTCTTCTTAGGATTCACACGCTAGTTTGTAGTAGCTCGGTCCGTCTAGTAGCTCGGTCCGTCCTCGGCCGAGCAGGCGGTCTCCGACCGCCGAATCTAAGCGCCGAATCTAAGCGCCGAATCTAAGCTGCGAATCTAAGCTGCGAATCTAACCGCCGAATCTAACCGCCGCTATGACAAGCGGCGACCTACATCAAGCCGAGTCTAATTTGCCGTTGCAGATTGCGAACGTACACGCCATTGGTCAACGGCCACGGCAACAATGATGATTGTGCCTAACAAGATATCCTCTAACTGATTGGCGAGCCCGAGTGCCGAGCAACCTTGTTTGATGACGCTCATGATAGCGGCGCCGCACAGCGTGCCGATGACCGAGCCACGTCCACCATTAAGACTTGCACCACCGATCACTACGGCTGCGATAATTCGCAACTCTAAGCCCACACCGGAGGTTGCATCTCCCTGAGATAATCGAGCAAATTGAAATACACCGCCGATGCCGACCAAAAATCCTGCCAATGTGTAGATCGCAATTTTGGTACTAGCGATTGGGACTCCGCATAAACGCGCAGTTGATTCGTTAGAACCGATTGCAAAAATGTGGCGCCCAAATACTGTTCGATGGAGAATCGCAGCCACGATAAATGCCAATCCGAGCACGCACCAAATGCCCCAGGCTAAATTGGGAAGTAGAGGATAAGCGATCCAAGTTGGATTCGGAAAGAGAGTGACCATATCGGCGATCCAGTTTGGTATGCTTCCAGCTGGTGGTTTGACCGTACCGCCATCGGTGGCGATCATCTTGGCGATGCCCAGAAAGATGGTCATCGAACCAAGGGTGATTATGAATGGTGGGAGTCGCATCAAGCTGATTAACGTACCATTGATGGCACCGCAAAAGGTTCCACACAATATGCAGAAAATAGCTGCGACTTTAAAGTCGTATTGAGCCTCCAGTCCCAGGCCCAAGATGACGCCAGATAAGGCTAATGCAGTGCCAGATGACAAATCGATTCCGCCGGAAATGATGATCATTGTCATGCCAAGAGCGGCAACGGCGACTACGGCTGTTTGAACCATGATCAAACGGAAACTTGATATGGACCAGAAGTTTCCTTCGAATCCTTGAAGTGCGTCGGCAATGGCAAATACCGCGCTTACGAGTCCGAGAACAACGAGTGGCCCGAGAACACTGACGAGCTGTTCTGTTTGCCGAGTTGGCAGCCACCTTTGAATAGTAGGTTTGGGATGCCGAAGATGTTCTTTGAGCTTTACGATTAAGCCCATTAAGAGCCCGATCCCTACCAACCATCCTCCGAGCGAAAAGTAATGCGATTTGAATTGGGAATCGACGCAATAGCCTAAATAGACCAACAGGCCGAGCAGGAAATAAATCGCAACAAGAAGGATCGGTGGTAGGATTGAACGCGGCATAGGGGTGCTGAAATCGATGAGTGCGAAATGGTGTTGTGATATTGGTTGCGCGCGCTTGAAGGTTCTTGCAGGGTTAGTGGCGAAGCTTACGATGAACTTTGCATAGCGCACTGCATTAATTCATGTTCGGTCCATTGCTCGGTCGGGCGGATGGCGACTAACTTTCCCTTTGAAATCACTGCAATGCGGTCGCAGGTAGCAAGGAGTTCCTGAAAGTAGGAACTTACGAATAACAGCGAGTCACCTTGATCGGCGAGTTCAGCCATCCATCGGTAAAGTTCTGCTTTGGTTCCGACGTCAATCCCACGTGTGGGTTCATCCAGAAGCCATATCGTTCCTTCTTGGTGTACTGCACGAGCTAACGCTACCTTCTGTTGATTGCCACCTGATAATGTCCAAATCGGTGCTTCGCTGCTTGACGTCTTGATGGCGAACTTCTTCGTTAACTCTTGGACCCGCTGCTCACGTTTCGTTTCGTTGAGCCAACCGAACGTACTGAAAGGAACCAAGTTGCTAAGGGTCATGTTGTCCTTGATGGACATGTTTTGTGCGAGGCCTTCAAGTTTGCGATCCTCCGAGATCATGGCGATTTTGGCTCGCATTCGGCTTGCTGGAGAAGAGGTGTTAGGTAATCGTTTACCCTCGATAGCGATATGGCCTGAGCGAATTGCGTCCAAGCCAAAAATGGTGCGGAGCAACTCCGTTCTGCCAGCTCCCACTAAACCAGCTATACCGAGAATTTCACCGCTGTGCAGTGTTAGGGATATGTTGTCAGGTAGATTTGTTCCGCTGAGCCCAGTGATTTCGACACGTTGGGCACCGGAACGATGTTTGCGAGGCGGATAAAGTTGTTCTATGTCACGGCCCGCCATAAGACTCAGTAACTCACGCTGTGAGGTACCATTCAATTTGCCAGTGCCAGCAACGGTTCCATCGCGAAGCACAAGATAGGATGAGCAAAGTGATTGGACTTCTTCGAGGAAATGGGAAATGTAAATGATTCCCAAACCCTGTTCTCTGAGACGGCGCACGACCGCAAATAGCTGTTTAGCATCTTCTTGTGATAATGAGCTGGTAGGTTCATCAAGAATGAGGATTTTGGCGTTTTGGGCGATCGCTCGTGCGATTTCAACTAGTTGCTTTTGTCCGATCGACAATGTAGATACGGGACGTTCAAGCCAGATCTCTGGTTGCCCAAGTTTCGCAAGAGCCTCGGCGGCTATTTGTCGCTGTGCTTGACGCTGAAGAATTCCGCAGCGATGGTGTTCTCGTCCCAACATGATGTTATCTTCAACGGTCATGTGGTCGCAGAGGCTGAGCTCTTGATAGACTACAGCGATACCCTGTTGACGAGCCAACGCGGTATTACCGTGATGGATAGATTGTCCGTTGAGGGTTACCGTCCCTGTGTCGGGGCGCACCGCTCCTGTCAGTATTTTGATCAAAGTGCTTTTACCGGCACCGTTCTCACCCAGTACGGCAAGGATCTCACCTTGTGACAGACGAAAGTGGATGTTCATCAGAACTCGATTAGCTGCATAGCTTTTCGAGATGCCGGTGATTTCTAGGAGCGACGGTGTGTCCAATGTTCAATTTCCTTGATGGAATCAAGAAATAGGTGGACTATTTTTGTGGGGGATTGAGAAGTTTTTGGATTTGCTCGTCGTTGATGTTGGCTGGAGTAGCCACAAACTCGCCAGTGTCGATACGTTTCTCCACCTGTTTTCCGTTGAGATGTTCGATCATTGTCTTCACGGCTTGATAACCCATGTTGACGGGATCTTGCAGAATAATGGCCGACATTTTTTTGTTGGCTAAAGCGGCACGAAGATTCTCGCTGGGATCGAAACCAACGAATACGATCTTTTCCGTTAATCCGCTATCTTCGATCGCCTTCAAAACTCCATCTGCGTTGGATTCACAGACGGCGAAGATTCCGTCGACCTTGTTATCGAAGCGTTGGAAAAGTTGTTGGGCTTTATCAACAGAAGACATGACCGATGTTCCGGCATACTGATCGGACGAGAGAACTTCGATTTGTGGGTACTCTTTGATCTTGTTTAAAAATCCTTCTTCGCGTTGTTCGGTGCTTTCGCTTCCAACAGCGTAGCGCAACATAATGACGCGGCCTTTTTCGTTAAGAGCTTTTGCCATGGCTTCTGCAGCCATTTTTCCACCGAGAAAGTTATCTGTGGCTACATAACTCACGATCGAGTCTTTTGCATTGAGGCCGCTATCAAAAATGACTGTGGGTATGCCTCCCTTCTTTGCTTCTTCAACAGGACGAACGAGTGCTTCGGAATCGAGTGGAGCCAAACAAATGCCATCAACACCCTTAATGGTTAGACTTTGGATCAGACTGATTTGTTGATCGCGGTCATCCTCTTTTTGTGGCCCTTGAAAAAGGATTTCGGCGCCGAATTCTTCTGCTGCCTGTGCTGCACCAAAGTGCACCGACTTCCAGAAAACGTGAGTCGTTCCTTTTGGAACAACGGCGATTTTATAACGTTTTGTCGTTGGAGTGCCAGGCGTGACCGTAGACTGGGAATCCGTTGGCTTGGAGTCTTCGGTAGGTGGTTGGCAGCCGAGGAATAATGCCATTGGAAGCAACAATAAGATTGCTGCGAGATTGAAGAGCGGCATTGGTAGAGTCTTATAGTGGGAGCGACTGCGTAAGCGTGGGATTGTTTTCATTGGGATGTTGTGGACGACTTCTGGAAAAGGGAGATTCGGGAGGCCAAAGTGGCGAGCTGAAAAGTAATTTGTAGGGGCGTTTGGGCTGGGCACTGCCCGACAAGGGATTTATCGGGTAGAGTTCTGAGTATTCGTACCATGAGCGATTGGGGGACGCTGGGCAGAATTTTGCACATGTCCACTCCGATGAGGCCTTCAATGGTAGCGAATTGCTGACCATTCTGTCAAAATAGACCACCATTTTTTGGCAGAGTTCCAACCTACCCCTGTCTATTCCATTGCTTTTTCTTGACGACAAACATTCATGAGTTCATCACCCATTCGAATAGCCGTAGATTTTGGTGCGTCTGGAGGACGAGTGCTCGCAGGACGCATACTTGCCAACAGCATTGAGTTGGAAGAAGTGTATCGTTTTCCGAATGGAGGAACTCGGTGCGGCCGACGTTTGTTGTGGGACGTTGTTGGGCTTTGGCAAGAGACTTTAAAAGGTTTGTCCTTAGCCGCGAAGAAATATGGAGATGCCATCCAAAGTATTGGTGTGGATACTTGGGGAGTGGATTATGTGCTCTTGGATTCGCTGGGCGATTTTGTGGGGCCTTGCTTTCATTATCGAGATCATCGCACTCAAGGGATTTTTGACCGAGCATTTCGCTTGTTGCCACGGGAAGAGATTTTTGCGGAAACAGGCGTGCAGTTCATGGAGATTAACACGGCGTATCAGTTGCTTTCGATGCGTCTCGAGAATTCGAATCTGCTGGATGTCGCCGATCGATTTCTAATGATGCCCGACTTGTTTCATTGGTTACTCAGTGGTGAAATTTGTAATGAGCGTACCAACGCCAGTACGACGCAATTGATGAATGCGGAGACGGGTGAATGGTCCAAGAAAATTCTCGAAGCATTTCTTATTCCACCTCCGTTGTTCAGTAAACCAACCGAGCCAGGTACGAAGATCGGTACCATTCAAGCGTCTGTGCGCGAGTGGACAGGGATACGTGAAGCAGATGTTATTTTGCCGCCGACGCACGATACGGCTGCGGCGATTGTGGCGATTCCGGCTGAGCAATTTGCGCCGTCGAAACCTGAATGGTGTTACATCAGTTCGGGTACTTGGTCGTTGATGGGGGTTGAAGTTCCTCGTCCATATATCAACGATGTTTGTATGCGTTTGAATTTTACAAACGAAGGTGGTGTTCGAGGCAGCACTAGGTTACTGAAGAATATCTCGGGATTGTGGATTTTCCAGCAATGCCGAGAACAATGGGTTCGAGAAGGTCGAACGTACGATTGGGATCATCTTGTGGAGAGTGCAGCGAAATCGGCACCGTTACGGTCTTTGATTGATCCTGATCATCGCGATTTTGTGGCTCCAGCCAACATGCCCGAAGCGATTCGGAATTATTGCAAAAAGACGGGGCAGCCGGTTCCAGACTCCGATGCCGCTGTGGCACGCTGTAGCTTAGAGAGTTTGGCGATGCGCTATCGCTTATGTCTTGGGTGGTTGGAAGAGCTTACTGGTTCTACCAAAAAAGTGATTCATATCGTGGGTGGTGGGACACAGAATAAACTGCTCTGTCAGATGACAGCGGATGTTTGTCAGCGTCGTGTGGTGGCGGGGCCCGTTGAAGCTACAGCTCTCGGTAATATTGCGATGCAGGCGATTGGGGCAGGTGAATTAGCGGATGTAAATGCAGCTCGTGAGAAGATTCGTAAGAGTGACGAGATTGCAGTGTACGAACCGAAGAATGCGGCGATGTGGGAAGAAGCGTATCAAAGATTCTTGCGATTGATTAGCCACGACTAAAATAGCTAGAACTAGAATAGTGACGACTAGAATAAAGGTAAGCGATCCATGATTCGAGTTGGATTGGTCGGTGTGGGATTTATGGGCTGGATACATTATCTGGCTTATCAGCGCAGCGGCTCGGCGAAGTTGTGTGCATTTAGTTCGCGAGATGAGAAGAAGCGAGGCGGGGATTGGCGCGGGATACGTGGCAATTTTGGACCTCCCGGTGAAGAGATCGATGTTTCACCGTTGAAGACGTTTGCGACTTTGGAGGAGATGGTTCGTGATCCTGAGCTTGACGTTATAGATATTTGTTTGCCACCTCATTTACATGTAGAGGCTGCCATCAAGTCGGTTGAGAACGGAAAGCACGTTTTTTGTGAAAAGCCACTCGGCCTGAATACGGCCGATTGTGATAAGATTTTGAGCGCGGCGAAGGCCAATAACCGCTTGGTGATGGTCGCGCAAGTGTTGCCCTATATTGGACCGTTTGCATATGCGGCTCAAGTTGCAGCATCGGGGCAGTATGGAAAACCGATCGGTGGGTATTTTAAACGAATCATTTCGAACCCCGATTGGATTCCTGATTTCTTTGATCCTGAACGCGTCGGCGGTCCGTTGGTAGACTTGCACGTTCACGATGCTCATTTTATTCGCTTGTTATTTGGGATGCCAAAGCAGGTATATAGCCGAGGCTCAACGAAAGGGAGTGTTGCAAAGTTCTGCCATACATTGTTTGAGTTCGATGATCCTGCGATATCGATCGCTGCGAGCAGCGGGACGATTGATCCGCCAGGTCGGCCATTTACGCATGGCTTTGAGCTCTATCTAGAGAAAGCGACTTTACAGTTTGAGTTTGCTGGTTTCACCGATGGTGGTGAGACGATGCCATTGAAGGTACTGACAACCGATGGGCAGGTGTTGCGGCCTGAACTGCCAGCAGCGGATGATGTATCGGCGTTTGTGGATGAGATTGCTGATATGGCAGTGAGCGTTGCAAGCGGTAAAGTTCAGCCACGCTTAGATGGTATGTTGGCACGCGACGCCATTCATTTATGTTTGTGCCAGCAGCAATCGGTATTTGAGCGTCGGCCTATCAGCACCTGAGATGATTCCGGTTGCTTAGGGGCCTTGTTGTGTGTCTGCAATAAGTCGATTTCTTCCGTATTTTGCATGCGCGAAAGTACATGCCATTACTGTCGGGGATCGAACGCCGAAAGTTATTCTTGCAGGACAAAGCGAGCAGGAAACGCAGCTTTTGGGGGGCTTATGGATAGAGCAGTCTCATGTTTCCGGCGTTTTAATGATTATTGCTGCGATTGATAGCAAAGACTGCGGTGAATATTGTGGTTTGCCCCGCTTACTCATTGTTGTATCTCGGGATGAGGGTTGTAAAACTGTTGCCCTCACAAAAACTGCAAAATGTTTCCAAAACGAGTGTACCGATTATGGAAGATGTACCGATAAACCAAGATGGGTGGAGGATGATCGCCGCGACCGACGTCAAGGAAGGCGTAGGTTGGTGGTATGTTAAGCAAATTTGTGTTGGATTTGGCTCAAAGCGTACGGCCTGTACTGAGTGGAGTAGCGGCGCGTACTGGCGTTGGTATGGCTATGGCTGTGTTGGCAATGCTACCAGCTATTGCATCAACTGTTTATGCTCAGACTGCGCGGAGTGCGTATGGGCATATTGAGATTCCAGCTCAGAATCATTCTTTGAACAACCGCCATTCTGCTAGCAAATCAATGAATCGGGGAGCCGCCGAATATCAAACGATACTCGGACCCCAATCTACGCCTTCCGCGACGACACGAGCCAGTAACGGTTCGATCTCTATTCGCAATTCGCATCCAGCACAAAGAAGCGGGGCTCGTCCCATGAGTCGTGCTTCAGATCGACTTGGTCGAGGTCGAGTGATTGCAGCTGGGTTTCAAGAAACAATTGATACGGGTGAAGTTGCAGAACCCGCTGAGTTACCACCATCGAATCCTATTCCCGACGTAGCTGGTTCTGGTGAAGGCATGATGGATGGGCTGGTGGCTGGTGATCAGGGTGGGGAATATGGTGCACAGTCGCTGATGTATGCGAACGGTCAGGGCGAAGTTTATTGCGATGGATGTGGAGATATGGGCTGTGGTTGCGGCTTGCGCAACCATCGAGGCGACTACTTGCATGAGTGCAGGTTGCGGTTGTCGATGGGCGCTTTGGGGTTCAATAATGCGATGAATTATGCGGGTGAGGGGACGAACGTTTGGAGCGGCGATGGTTCCGGCAGCTTCGGCTTTCAGCAGAGTTTGCAGTGGAGTACACCGGTTCCCGGCTTATTTTATGGTGAGATGGGGGCACAAGTGGGTGTGAGAACCGTCCAAGCGAACCTTGCAGGTGCGGAGTTCACTGCGGATGGACGAAATCAGCTTTATCTTACTGCTGGGTTGTTTCGGCGATCGGATTATGGCCTGCAGGGTGGACTGGTGATCGACTACTTAGCAGAACGATGGTATTTGAATACAGATTTGGTTCAGCTGCGAGGCGAATTAAGTTACATGTTTGAACCGAATCATGACGTTGGTTTTCGGTTTACTAGTGGGATGCAATCAAGTTCATCAGGCGGTTTCGTTTTGAACGATGTTGGTGTGTTAACAAGTGTAGACGGGACATTTTCTGCGGTGGATCAATATCGTCTTTTTACTCGTCATGTTTTGAGTCAGGAGCATGCCAGTTACTTGGAGTTATCTGCCGGTTGGTCGGATGAGAAGCATGGAATTGTGGGGGCGATGATAGAGACGGTGGTAAGCTCACAATTAAACCTCCAAAGTTCTTTTACGATGGGGATTCCTGGCGATGCTGTTTCTGAAGGGGATCATCAACAAGAGCAATGGCAGGTTGGATTGATGTTGGTCTGGACGCCAAGTCGGCCGTGCATGAGTGGCTTGCAAGACTACTATCGCCCCTTGTTTGAGGTTGCGGACCCAGGCAGTTTTTGGGTAGGTCAAATTGAATAAGCTCGCTGATTTTTGGCGATGTATAGGCTCTGCCTGCTAAGCGAATAGATTGTTCGAATGCAATCGGTTGGATTGTCGAGATTTACGCCGCCGCAACAGTAAAGGCTAGGTCTTGAGTGAGGGGGATATTGGATCGGCGTGCTTCAATGAGTTTGGCGGTGCCGTTGATGGTAGCAATGACTGTTGAGTATCTACTTAGGACTGTTTGCGTGTTTGCCTGTAAAGGTATCATATTACCGCAGTCGCTTCCAGCTATTCTGGCTTGACTTCTTCGCTTCAATTTGAGCCTCTGTTTCCTGTTTTCACTGTGACGGAAGTGCTTGAAACGTGGGCATCCGAACGGTTTCTCCGATCGGATCTTTGGTGATTTGCGTTGTGCTTCTTAATAGGGTATCGCAGTTTACAACAGTGCCATACTTTGTAGGAGGATTAGCAACGAAATTGAGCCATCGATCACCCTCGCAGTTTTTCGCCCGCCACAGTAGGTGCCAGGCACCCATTATGCGGCTGTAGGGTACCCACTTAAGGTGCCAGGCACATTGTTGCGGTGCCTATATGGGGTGCCAGGCATGTCAATT
>JBILTA010000513.1:0-4478 GCA_044371785.1 Pirellulaceae bacterium
TGGACGTGTTTGGGACGTTGGCAGCATTGGACATGAGTGGCCCGCCTGTGGGTGAAAATAACGCCAAATCGGCTATGCAAGCAAATCGACTGATCAATATGTTATCCGATTCGGGGGCAAAAGTGGACCTCGTCAGGTTTCAATTCTGGCGGAATTACGTACGATGTGGGGGAGCTAAGAGTCATAGAGGTTCGACCATAAGAAGGAACGGTAGCGTAATCTATGCGGTGTCCGTATTGTGATGCAGACAATGATCGAGTGTTGGATTCACGCGCGTCGGAGGATGGAAGATCCATTCGCCGCCGTCGTATGTGCAATCATTGTCAGCGGCGCTTTACCACCTACGAACGTGTGGAAGAATCGACCATTTCCGTAATCAAAAAAGGTAATGTTCGGGAGCCTTTCTCACGCGAGAAAATTTCACGCGGATTGGAGAGGGCTTGCTGGAAACGCCCCATTAGTGCCGAACAAATCCGCAAGATTGTTTCGCTGGTCGAAGCGGAAATCTATCAGGACTTTGAAGATGAAGTGCCTAGCGAGGCCATCGGCGAAATTGTGATGCGACATCTCGTCGATTTGGATCAGGTTGCCTACGTTCGTTTTGCCAGCGTGTATCGTGAGTTCAAAGACCTCAATGATTTCGTTTCCGAGCTTCGCCCGATCATGAGACCCAAGAAGCGCGTGGAACCGACTTCCGATAAGCCGCCCGATAATCCGCCGCTCGAAAACGAATAAGATAACGTCAGAGCAGTTGTTGTTTAACCCGTAGCTGGAGCTCAGCAGAGCTAGGTGGACCGGGGAAAGATTCCAATGCTCTGAATACGCTCTCAAAAAATGATGAGTAGGATAAAGAGTGTAGAGCCTGGGTAGAACTGCAGCACCTTATTACGAGGTCGCTGTCACTTGGGGCGATGAACACTGTAATAGGCTAAAGCCCGTAAACTCTCCGTTGCCTTCGTAGCGCGGAACTGTTGTAGTTCCGCTAACGCTTGTCGCACATAATTCTTAGCGAAATCTAAAGTGAAGCTAGAGGCATCGGATTGTTCCAGCCAAGGGCGGAGTTGACGCATACGTTGGGTTGGATCACCGTGCAAAACGGACAGCAAGTGTTGTCGATCATCGGGCGAGCATTCAGATAGCAGATGCAAGATAGGCAGCGTTGGTTTGCCTGTTTGAAGATCGGTCCCTAGGGACTTTCCGACTTGGCGATCATCGCCCCATAAATCAAGCCAATCATCGTAAATTTGAAACGCCAAGCCGAGGTTGCGTCCAAAGCGTTCAGCAGCCTCAACTGCTTCGGTTGGAGCACCACTGCTCCAAGCGCCAAGTGCAGTTGAAACGGCGCATAGTTCGGCCGTTTTGGCGCGAAGTATGTCAATGTATGCATCGGTGTTCAGGTTCCAATGATCGATAGTACCTCGTTGGCGAATTTCACCTTCGCAAGTTTGTTTGGCAGCAGCACCGATCCATCGGCTTGGGAGGGGCGAATCGCACATCGAAGCTTGATAGTACGCTTCGGTGAAAAGAAAATCGCCCAGCAAGATACTACAGTTGGTGTCCCATTGAGTATGTACGGTTGGCATATTGCGACGCATACTCGCACCGTCGAGTACATCATCGTGTACCAGGGTGGCTGTGTGGACTAGTTCCACTACGGTTGCAACGCGCAGTGTGGTATCGTTGATTGTTCCGGTAGCTTGAGCGGTGAGCAGTGCCAGTGAGGGGCGTAAACGTTTGCCTCCAAGCGACCAACCATAGCCGATCAGAGCATCCGCATAGGGATCATTGCTGCGCATCGAAGCCCGCAATAACAGCTCTACTTTTTGCAGTTCATCTCGCACGGGCAGCAAAGCCTGGGCCACGTCGATTGCGGGTTGTGGGTCAGCCAGTGCCAACAGTGGCGCGGCGCCGGAAGATTTGATCGGGATGTTCATCGAAAGCTCCCAGTCTTATGAAGCAGCATTCGATTGTGAATCTGGTCGCACAAAGATGCCGCGTGTCCCACCCGATTTGGAAACAAGCTGAATCTGTTGAATGACCATACTGCGGTCGATGCTTTTGCACATGTCGTAAACAGTTAGGGTGGCTGCTGACGTCGCGGTGAGAGCTTCCATTTCGACTCCCGTTTTTCCGCTGGTCCGCACTGTGACTTCGACCCTTAGTCGAGTTTCCGTCGCCCAAGAAAAATCGATGCCCACATGTTCTAGTGGTACGATATGACACAGTGGAATCCACTGCGAGGTTTGCTTGGCAGCTTGGATGGCAGCGATCGTGGCAATTTGCAACACATCACCTTTGGCAGCAGTCCGTTCTCGGATCACTTGGGCTGCTTCAACGGACATCAAAACGAATCCTTCAGCAACAGCTTCGCGGCGTGATATGGGCTTCTGGCCAATATCAACCATCTGAGCTTGCCCTGATTCATCGAGGTGGCTGAGGGGGTGCGATTGCATGGAAGTCGGCTCTCCTTTTGGCCGTAAGTTTCGCCAAAAACAGCCATTACACTAGGGGGTCGACCGCAAAACTGAGGGCAACTTAACCGGAAAAAGTGAACGTTTGGAGAGATTCCTGCGTAAGGAACGCTATGTTGCAGGACAAATACGAAAAAACCCCGTTCCGCTAAATGCAGAACGGGGTTTCTTATGCGTGTAGCAATTGTCGACCGCAACTTTACTAGGCGGGGATCGCTGCGTTCTCCAACGGCACCAGAGCCACCTTGCGGAGACCCGAACGATTTATACTAACTCTTTCTTGTTGCCAATCAGCGTTCGCAAGCGTTCGGCTAGCAAGCGAGCATCGAAAGGCTTCTTGAAAGTTTCGTTGATGCTGGAACGATCAAAGCTCATCACATTGCCGTCATCAGGCAACAATGCAATCAGAATGATTTCCGAGAAATCAACATTCTTTCTTAGGTTCTGACAAATCTGCAGAGCCTCAACTTTTCCAATGGAGAAGTCGACGATCATGCAATCCGGATTAAAGCTTTCGGCTTGGATGCCTGCTTCAAACCCGCTGGATGCGACGGCAACTTTGAAGGATTTCTCCAAAGGCAGTTCGCGTTTTAAGTTTTCAATCAACACTTGGTCTTGGGCGACGATCAAGACCTTGGCCATTGCCTCATCTTCCAAGTCTCCAAGAGGCATTCCATGCTCTTTCAGAAACTTGATTAGGTACTCTCGCGGAATCCGGCGATCTTGCGATCCTGGAATTCGATACCCTTTGAGGCGGCCTGAATCGAACCATTTGCTAACAGTTCGAGGGGCCACTTTGCAGATCTTTGCGACCTGTCCTGTGGTGAACACCTTCATATGAGGGATCTCCGTTACTTTCGTAGTCTCTTGTTGCTGTGCCCTCCCGTCCTGGGATTGCATCAGCATTGTTTGCCCCTGCCTACCGCGTTTTTCGCCAGAAACCGACGAGGCTTCGAGGTGAGAATCGAAGTCCGCGACAGACAACTGGGTCAGGGCTTTCCATCCATGGCTTCTAGGTGGCTCAGGTTCAGCTCGTGAGAACATCCCCTATCGTTGCGACAACATCCAACGCCCAAATCACAACTTCGAAATCGCACTCCGCACCCCCATACGAAGAGCAATCCACTTGGAATTGACCAAGTCACGTTAGAAAGACAGCCAGACACGGTCCCGTTGCCGGTACCGCTTACGGGTAGACACTCCGCGCACTTCAAGACGGTAATCCCGAATTTCCTGCGCAAGCAGTGGCCGTGACACGAAGATCACGTCGAACGAATTGCCCCCCGAACTGGCAGCTTCTAGGCGTGACAAAGCCCACCCATCAGATGTGACTGCACGTTACAAGCTGTCCGAAGTCTGTTTTCGATTCGAAACCACCCTTCACTTTAAAGAGAATGCTCGGAACAGCAGGAACTGCTGTTCTTTCCATCTCCTCGAGTGCGATCGTCTCGACCGTAATCAGCTTCTCATGGAGGAAAATCGGCAGTTGACCCACAATCGCTTTGATCCCACCTTCACTTTTCCCTAACTTTCCGGCGAATGTCCCCGAAAAGTGGATGAATAATCGGTGAAGACTGCCTAAGCGGCACGCCGTGCACCACCGGAACTAGGTGCAGAGAGGATTTGGCCATCCTCACCTACTTCCTCAAACTTGACCGCAACCTTCTTAGATACCCCGGACTCTTCCATCGTCACGCCATACAGGGTCGTGGCTGCTGTCATGGTCTTCTTAGAATGCGTGACCACAATGAACTTTGTCGAATCGAGAAACTCTTCTAACACTTTAACAAATCGTCCAATATTCGCCTCATCAAATGGCGCATCCACTTCGTCCAACACACAAAACGGACTTGGGCGGAATTGAAAAATTGCCAATAGCAACGCAACCGCTGTCAGTGCTTTCTCACCACCACTCAACAACGAATTACTCAAGGCAGTTTTGCCCGGTGGTGTCGCAATGATCTCCACACCTGGCTCACGCTCTTCATTGCCCTCAATTAACACCAA
>JBILTA010000514.1:0-4458 GCA_044371785.1 Pirellulaceae bacterium
GATTGTGCTCCTCGCAAACAAAAACAGATTTCATATAACGTGCTTAAATGGATTCAATTCGCAATCTAGAACGGAGAGCCTGAAGTGCTCCTTGATATCGGCGATGGACCGTCGCGGCGGATATCTGCAAAACGTCGGCGACTTGCCGAAACGTAAGCCCACCCCATAAATGAAGAATAATGATCTCTCGCTCTTCGTCAGCCAGTTCCATTAACGCCTCTGTGGCGACCTGCGAGTCAAGTCGCGACTCGATATCGGGAGATGCCCGCAACCACGGCTCGCGTTCCACAGCGACCTTTGTTTCGCGATCAACACGCCGGCGGTGACTGCGGCGAAACGAGATCGCTTGATTGCGCACGACTCGGAAGAGCCAGGCAACAGGATCGTTCGGTTTCGGATTTTCGATAGCGAGTCGTAAAAACGCCTCTTGCACGGAATCCTCATGCCCATCCCCAATCGATCGTGCAAGCAGCGCTAGAGAGGCGGACTTATCCCGCCATATCTGAGCCAGTTCTTGTGGAGAGATGATCATGATTAGAAAGCGAATAGGGAACGGTTACAGATCGAACTCAAATAACGCCAGTTGGCCTCTCGTTTATATGACGCCACCACAGGGACGCTGTTTCAGAAAAGTTGAATCGCCCCAAATTTACCCCCGCCCCGACCAATCCACCCCCACAGTGAAGATTAACACAGTGAAGATTAACACAGTGAAGATAAACACAGTGAAGATGAACACAGTGAAGATTACCTCAGCGAAGATTAGTGTTCCCTTTCCCTCATGCTTAGGAAGAGTGGGTCACACGAATCGGCACTCATTCTCGCTCATCTCAAGAGGCTACACTGCGCTTCATGAACCACTTCTGTGGTTTGAGATCAGCTCGTTGAGCCACGCGGATAAGCAAGCACGGTCTGCTGTCCGTTGTGACAGCCCGACCCGCCAGCAGTAGAACCTCTACCTTCTCGAGCACGACACACCCAAAAGTACTATAATAAACTTTCCGTTGCAGCGAAGGAATTTGAATTCCGCTGGTCAAAACGACGGCGCATGGCGTACACTATCGTAATGAAGGCGGAATTTTTGCGGACTATTCACTTCGCAACGGCAACAGATTGTCATCCGCCCCCTACCACCAACTTCCAGGGGGTTTGTAAATGCTTCAACGCTTCCCAACCTACACAAACCTATTTGCGGTCGCAATGATCGCTCTTAGTTCGATAACGACATCCCTCCAAGCGTCGTGTCCATTTTGTGCGGCAGTGTCCCAGACACTCCGACAAGAAATCGAAGCGATGGATGGAGCGGCGTTTGGGAAATTTGTCCCTGCCGATCCGAAACGCCCTGCCGAAGAAGGCATTGGACGTTTCGTTGTTACCGAAATCATCAAGGGAACCGAACTGATTAAGGTAGGCCAAGTCGTTCAAGCTCCTTATTTCGGAACGACGAACTCAGAGACTACATTCTTGTTGCTGGGTGTCGATCCACCTGAGTTGATGTGGTCATCACCATTGCCCGTGACAGAACGCGCTCAAGATTACATCCGCAATATGCTCTCGTTGCCGACCGACATGACCGAACGACTAAAGTTCTTCATGAAGTATTTTGAAGACACAGACACTTTACTGGCTCGTGATGCTTACGATGAATTCGCTAATGCATCGTATGAAGAGATCAAGAAACTGAAGCCCGTGATGAATCGCGAACAATTGATTAACTGGATTCGCGACACAAGCTTATCGCCCGATCGCAAGCGATTGTATTTGACTCTTCTGGGCATCTGCGGAGACAAGAACGACAGCAAGCTATTGGAAGAGATGATGCGCAGCACAGATCCAGCGCAACGGGCCGGTATGGATGCGATGATCGGTTGCTATCTGACACTTCAAGGCGCTGATGGCTTGGCGTTGATCGAAGAGCTTTTCCTCAAAAACAAAAAGTGCGAATTTCCAGACGTATATGCGGCAATTATGGCATTGCGATTCCACGGCACCGATGGTGGCGTGATCGAACGAACACGGGTCGTCAGCTCGATGCATTATGTACTAGATCGTCCTGAATTGGCTGACTTGGTAATTCCGGACTTGGCCCGCTGGGAAGATTGGTCTCAGGTGGATCGATTAGTGACTCTCTTCAAGACATCCGACGAAAACACCAGTTGGGTACGAGTTCCTGTGATCAACTACCTCCGCAGTTGCCCCCTTCCTGTTGCCAAAGAAAAGTTGGCTGAACTTGAGAAACTCGATCCGGTCGCTGCGAAGCGAGCTGCAACTTTCTTCCCCAACACAACCCCTGCCCCAGCACCTGGGAAGTCCGACTCATCCAGCTTAACGCCTGTACCAGGTTTAACGGGAGCAGGAACTCAATTCGCATTGGCCAAGACTCCTGTAAACGATAGTGTTCGCCTGGTAACGCCCGAACAACTAGCGGCTCGCGGTGGACACACAACTCGCCCCATGGGCTCACCCAACATGAACCCAATGACCGCCTTCAGCGTAACCGCTATGGCGGGAACCACTCTTTGGTTAGTTATGTGGCTAACCATTTCTGGTTTCCATTCTAAGTCGAACTAAATTGCACTTCTGGGACCCGAGCATTTACCATGTCTGCAGTTACAGTTGATAACAATCCTCAAGCTGCTCCATCATGGACGGAAAACGGTAGCGATGCACCTTATCGAACCGTTAGTCGAGCTGCCGTATTTTCTTTAATTCTTGGCCTCGCTGGCATCGCATCGCTCTTATCTCCTTGGATGATTGTGATCCCCATCAGCGGTTTGATATGCGGAGCTGTAGCTCTCGCCAATATCAAACGCTATCCGTTGGAATTGTCGGGGGCAGGACTCGCCAAGACGGGATTGGCGGTCAGTGCTCTGCTGGGGATTGTAGCGCCCGCATATCACACCTACGTTTACTTCACCGAAGTGCCTGATGGGTATGAACGCGTTTCATTTTGGATACTGTCCACCAAAAGTTACGAACCCGATTATCCAACCAAAGATGCTTTGAACCTAAATGGTAAACCGATTTTTATCAAAGGTTACATCCATCCAACTTCCATCAGCAGCAGCAAAGCTAAAAAATTCATCTTGATTCCCGACTTAGGGACTTGTTGCTTTGGCGGCCAGCCACGGTTGACGGACATGATCGAAGTGACACTCACTGGCGATCAAACAGTGAAGCCTTCCTTGCGACAAATCAAACTTGCAGGAGTGCTCAAGGTTGATACATCACTGAAGCCTGTGAAAGAGTTGCAGGGTGTATTCTATCAACTGAAGGCAGACTACCTACAGTAGCCGCAATCAGCACGCCGAATTTATAGCAATCCTGGAGATACCCAATGCCATACCCACTCCGTCTTTTGTCAAGAACAAGTTGGGTTGTGGCTGCAATGTTGGGAACTGTCTTCTGCGTGATGACGGTGAATCTTGTTTCTGTTTCTAAGTCACTTGCCCAGGAAGGCAAGCCGCCAGCTCAAGAAAACGAGAAACCGAAAACAGAAGCTCCGGTTGCGGACGACCAAAAGCCTGGCAAGGAAGATAAGCCAGCGACAGAACCTGCCAAGCCGGCTCAAGGGGAGGATCGTGCGGCGGCAACACGCGGTCAATCGCGTCCTTTACCAGCCACCCCCGTCGACGATCGCAGTGCACGAACGGCAGCCAAATCCAAAGGCGATATCACGTTCGATGACATCAAGTTCGGCATCGAAAAAGATGGCCTTTTCGAACGCAAAATGCTGACCGAAGACATCGAGAATTTGCATAAGAAAACGGTTCGATTACGTGGATATATTCTGCCAGCATCCGTGTTCCAGCAAACGGGCATCAAGAAATTTGTTTTGGTTCGCGATAACCAGGAATGCTGCTTTGGACCTGGGGCTGCCTTATTCGACTGCGTGATGATCGAAATGGCGGAAGGTAAAGCGGCAAACTTCACCACTCGTCCGGTAGCTGTTCGTGGCACATTTATGATCGACAGTGAGAGCTACCAATATCCCGACGGTGGTCACTATGCGATCTACAAAATGCTCGCCACCGAAGTCAAATAGCCAATACGCCATCCACGCGACAAGCGTTACTAACCGACCTCATTAGCTGCGGTTTTCCATCTGCGCCGCGACGTCCATAACCGTTCCATCATGCGATATGAGGATGCCTGTCTCCGATAGGCAGACCTACGTGGGTAACTGATCGAGCCAAGCGCGAACACTGGCGTCGCTCGGCATACGCCAATCTCCGCGAGGTGATAAGCTCACACTTCCCACCTTGGGACCATCCGGCACACAACTTCGTTTAAACTGATTCTGGAAGAAGCGGCGATAAAACGTCTTCAGCGACTCGATGATTTCTTTTTGAGCGTAAATGCGACTAAAGGTTGCGTTCTCCGCTAACGCAACGATCTTCTGGGGTGAATAACCGTTGCGGATCATGCAGTACAGAAAGAAATCATGTAACTCGTACG
>JBILTA010000515.1:0-4455 GCA_044371785.1 Pirellulaceae bacterium
CATACCCTTTCTCATTCAGCGATCGTGGATGCATTCAGTAGATGTACCGCGCTGGGTGAGGGATGGACGTTACTTCGATCGGGCCTTCATCGACCTGCTTGAAGTATGGAAATGCGGAACATATCGAAGCGAGATCCCACAAAAGCTCGATTCGATCGTGCGTGCCATGGGACTGGGCGGGAAACCTGAAGGGACGTGTGGAGCTGATTTTGCTCGACGTTTCCATTCCTCCAATCCCGCCGATCGCGAAGAAGCAATTCGATATCTAAGGAACGATATCGAGATCACGACCAAGCTAGCGGAAAGGCTCGGCCTAGTGATGACGTCGCAAGATGCGGAACTGTTACGACGTTAAGGCGAATCAATTTCAAGTAGTTTGTGTTGTTTGATAAGGAAGAATGTTATGGTGAGTTCAACAGCTTCACCAACCGGTATGACGCTCTACCAGCAAATGGGAGATCCCGTCAACGCGGTGGTGGTGATCGGGACCGCAATTGCAAAGTCTCGACTCTTTGGCTGCGAAACGGTCGAACAAGGTCAAGTTCTGGCCTTGGAATGTATGGTTCGCGGCATGCCCCCTTTGACTCTGGCGGAGAAATATCATCTCATTCAGGGAAAGCTCTCGATGCGAGCTGATGCGATGCTAGCGGAGTTTAACGCTCGCGGTGGAAAGCATAAGATAAAAGAGCGATCGCCTGAACGTGTTGCGATCACTCTGGTTCTCGATGGAGAGTCACAAGACTTTTCCTTCAGCTGGGAAGAAGCACTTTTGGAGTCGTTTGTGTATTCGAAGGACAAAGGGCCTGACGGGCAACTACTGCTGAAGGACAATTACGCAACACCGCGTCGTCGCATGCAGATGCTCTGGGCTCGCGTTGTCTCGGATGCCGTGCGGGCCATCATGCCTGGCGTCAATCAAGGTCGCTACACTCCTGAAGATCTGGAAGCCGAAGCTTCTGTTCCTTGCGAAACCCCTACGGAAACCAAGAAACGCTCGACGCGTGTACCTAAGGTGGATGTTACGGTAAAGGAGGAAAAGCCTTTGTCCGTCAGCAAGCCACCGTTTGAAGAAGTGGAAGAAGCCGAAGTCTTTGTGGGAACCACGCCATCACCTGAAATCCTTCAAGGTGCACAAGACGCAGCATTACTGACTGAACTAGGCAACGAAGCCAAGCCCAAGACGGAATTCAAGGCCTCGGTCCATGCCCCATGCAGTGATGGGCAGGAACACGAGATTCGCGAACTGCTTAAGCGGCTCAATCAAGAGAAGCCCGGAAGTATCGCCCGTTTTAAGCAAGTGCTGGCGGATCATGGGAAGCAACGTATTGCTGAACTGACCGTCAAACAAGCTGACTCGATCATTCAGCAGCTTTCGGTAAAAAACATCGAAGCCTTCTTCGAAAAGGGCTCGGCAATTTTTGAAGGTGATGTGGGAAAGTAAACGAACTCGTCGATTCATGGTGGACTCACACTGAATCGCTGTCTTTACCAACTGCACTTCAATCTCTTATCCACCAGCATGGCCGGCGCTCTGTCTGGAAATATTGGCTCCTCCTCTTTGGCTATCCACCGACCTGGCTGGAGGATGCCTCACTCCACGCATCTACTGACATCATTTTTCACTAAGGACCTATTGCTATGACCATTTATCAATTCGAAACCGCTGAAGACGTTGACCTAGGTACCACCTATGTCAATCAAGAAGGGACCTATCACATCGTGGTGACCGAGATCGAAGATCGACCACAAGATGAAGGAGGCCGCGAACAAGATTATTTGCAAGTCTCTGGCATCATCTTGGCGGGGACCGTCGCCACACAGGCAGGCCGACAAGTTCGCTTGCGTTTCTTCCCACCCAATCTCAACAGCCGCGATCAAGGGAAGTTTGCCAAGAAGAAGCTCACACGTCTCTTCGAAGCATTGAGTTTCACGGGCCCTGAAGTTCGGGGCAAAACCGTGGCGATGGAGCTCGATCATGCGATTGGTCGACAGTTTGTGGCTGAAGTCGAACGGCAAACCTATGAAGTCCGCCATGGCAAGCGTGCAGGCCAAACTGCCGAACGTTTCGATCTTGCTTTTGCATCGATCTTTCACGTCGATGATCCTGCGGTAAAGGACGTCCCAAAGCAAAAGACCGCCATTGCACAGCTCCCCAAAAATCTCCGCCGAGATCCCAAGAGTTTTGAAAAGCGATCGCCGGCGCTTCCTGCTGAAGTTTCACTCGATGATATCTGATGCCTCGCTGGAGCGATGGCTAAGAATCCCGCGCGGCCCATGATCCTATGGTGAGTGGGTCGCGCCACTCGTTTCGATTAATTTCTCGCTGGAGTCTTACCGATGGCCAGGCGTAATTCCAAACGCATCCTGGAGTTACCGTTTTCCATACTCATCGACACTGCCGAACAGCAGCCCTTTGAGTTTACCAACATTCGAGCGGATGCAGACAAAAAGTACCGGACGTACAACATTCACACCGAGCGAGTTTGTTTAGGTCGTCATCCCGATTCACTCGGCGACTATTCACTCACTGGCGGCATCGGCCACTGTCATGTCGAACGTAAGGGACAAGGAGATGCTTACGGTACCTTTCTAGGGTTCAGCCGGCGCGGCCCCTCGTCGCGTTACGATCGCTTTAAGCATGAACTCGAGAACCTCTCGAAGCTCGATGCAGCCTTAGTTGTAGTGGAATGCACTTTACAGCAACTCCTCCTCGAAGCTCCAAAGACGGAAACGCGATCACCTCAAGAGAATGCACGCATGATTTATCGATCGTTACTCGCTTGGCAACAAGACTATCGCGTGCAATGGGCGTTTTGTGAATCAAGACGGATGGCTGAGATCACCACCTTTCGCTGGCTCTATCGCTGGTGGGAGAAACATCTCAAGGATGGCCCCACGGTAAGCCAAGCGGATGAGGCTTTGCTGGCCAGCATGTAGATCAATCATTCGTCAACACACTGAGAACGTTTTTTTCGTTAGGTACATGAAATGTCGTCAACAACTGCGAATCCCCATTTCTTCGATACGGCACAACTCAAGTCACTCGCACGTGGCAACTGGGCCAATATCTTTCAAACCGTACTCGGCTGGTCATCCCAGCAAACCAGCGGACAACATTGCCCTTGTCCTGGTTGTGGTGGTCGAGATCGCTTTCGATTCACCAACATGGATGGCGATGGCTCCGCATTCTGCAATCAATGTTTGCGTGATGGTGGCGACGGCCTAGCGGTATTGGGCCATTTCGGAAAATACAGTTTCATCGAAGCCAAACAAAAGGTTGCTGAATACCTTCGCATCGCACCATCACAACTCGTCTCAACCTCAGTTACCTCGAGCGCCCCTTCGCCATCGATCGAACCCGTCGCCTACTCCCATGAACGGATCATGATCAAGCCGCTTATCCTTGCCCTCGCGGACTGGTGGACGAGGAGCAAGCCGCCGATAACCATTGAAGCTCTCCAGCGACTCGAAGCCAAATCCGCAACCTATCGTATGGGGCAACATAACTTTGAGTGCATTGCCCTGCCGATATGGGGTAAAAACTTTGCAAGCGAAGATGCTCAACCCGTCGGCTGGATTCTTTACAATGCCGTAGGTAAAGAACTTATTCAATATCGGTTGATCGACAACGAATGGATGCCAAGTATTTCGAAGACCATTTTGGCTCCTGGTTCGCAGCCCGGTATTCTTGGCGATCGGAAGCACCTCACATCCTCATCGATCAAGCAACTCTGGAAATTCGAAGGAGGGACGGATCTCCTGAGTTTCTTATCGATCCTAGATGTACCCAGCGATGTAGGTGCCTTCACGAACTCGTCGGGCTGTGGCCAGAAACCATTCCCTTGGCTAAAGTCTTTGGTGAAAGGTAAGAGTACTTTCGTTTTGCATGACAGCGATGAACCTGGCCAAGTGGGGGCAGCTCGTTGGTGCGAAGCGATACAGCGCGGCGGCGCTTCTAAGTGCCAAATCGTACGCCTTCCTTACCCAATAACACCGAACCATGGAAAAGACCTTCGCGATTATCTCTGTCAGTCGTATGTCCCCGAACAACCGACATCGATTCACTATGCGACTCTAACTTCTATTGCTCAGGTCTCAGCGAGCGAACCGAGCTATAGCACCTCCACCGTTTTGACAGAAGATGAGCGACTTCCGAATGAGGGCGACAATAATCATCAGCGAATGGCACGTATCATTCTTGACAATCTAAAAATGGACGGTTCGCCTGCCGTCGTACGCTACTTTAATGATGAATGGTACGTTTGGACGAAAACCTTTGGTGTTTACCGCCACTTTCCGCATTCTGTCTTTGCAGCCCATATCTTCGGTGAGATTCGCCGAGAGCTCGAGCGCATCAATCTGCAGCGGCAACTCGAAGCTCGCAACGGCGAAATACCACTGGTTCCCAGCATCACGATCACTATGCAAAACAGCATCTTGAATGCGATGAAGGAA
>JBILTA010000516.1:0-4453 GCA_044371785.1 Pirellulaceae bacterium
CACTAACGCTGCATGATGCATCCAACGAGACACTGATCAGCTCACTAAATTCGCCAAGTGCTTGGGAACGCTCCACGGCGCAACGTCTATTGCTTGAACGCGATTCAAAACAGCATGTGGCTCAAAACAAACTATTGCTTGATCTATTGCAGCAACCTGCAAGCCCGCAAGGAAAGATGTTAGCTCTCGGCATTCTCTCGACGCGTGGCAAACTTGTCGATGAGACATTAGAGATTGCCTTGCACGACGAATCACCGCAGGTTCGAACTGCCGCTTGGCGTTTGATGGCCGACTATAACGCCCCCTCCACAGCGTCGCTTTACTTGCCTGAGGTTATTGCTTCGTTAGCTTCAACAGACCGCGATGAACTGCGAGCTGCATGTTGGGCATTGGCCCGTGCGCCGCGATCAGGTGATATCGGTGTTGAATGGATTGAGCAAGAATTCCTGCCGACACTCGATAAGCAGTTTCGGCAATGTCTTGCTGATCCAGCCTCCTTAATGGCGATCAGTGCAGCCACTCGCGCAACACCAATCCAGTGGCTCCAACAGATCTGTAAAGGCCAGCTTGCTCAGCCTTTATCCATCCACAGCGAACCTGAGTTGCTACATAACTACCTAACCGCTTCCCGAGCTTGGGCAAAACTTTCGACAGAAGCCGATCAAGTGGGGAGCCAATCGGCGATTTTGAAACTCCTAAATGGCAAGCCGATCGAAAAGCTTACCCTCGACGAGCGGCTTTGTTTTTATGGACTATTGTATGGCTGTTTGCAGGGAGGTGGCGATATTGAGCTCACCTTGAAGGATTCACTGCGTTCACAATCGGCTGCCATGACTCAGGATGAATCGCTACCAATCGAAGCGCGTTCGCTCTGTTTTCAAGTCTTATCCCTACTTTCCCCTTCTGAATCAAAAGAAATTGCCAGACATTTACTGCAAACCAACTCGATCGCATTGCTTCAATCCGCCCTCGTTCGTTTGCAAGGGGAAGATGACGGTGAGCTCTCAAGCAAAATCATTCAACTCTTTGCCTCCGCACCTCCGCAGCGACGCGCGATCTACTTTCAAGCGATTCGCAACAACCCTAAACGTATGGAACAATTCGTCGCCGCATTGGAACGTGGTGAGTACCCAGCATCGATCGTCGATACGGTACAACGGCAAAGTCTCAGTTCAAGCCTCGACAAAGCGCTGTGGGAGCGTTTACAGAAATTGTTTGGGGCCGTTATTAGTACCGATCGCGAGAGTATTATCGACAAGTACCGCCAGGCTTTTGCAAACACAGCCGATCTAGAAAATGGCAAGCGGATGTTCGTTCAACATTGCTCAAGTTGTCATAAAATCGACAACATGGGGACCGCGATTGGTCCGGACATTTCCGACGCTCGCGATCAGACGTTTGATAAACTTCTGGTGTCAATCCTGGATCCCAATCGAGTTATTGACGCCAATTACTTTCGTTATGTTTGCCAAATGACCGATGGGACGATTGTCGACGGGCTTATGGAAGAGTCGAGCGAAGATAACGTTGTTCTTCGTTTACAAAATGGCAATCGAGTTTCCATCGCGCGAGCGGAAATTCAAGATCTGAAAGCTACAGGAGTTTCGTTGATGCCCGTCGGATTCGAAGCCCAACTTACGCCCGAGTCGATGAACGATGTAATTGCTTATATCAAGAATTGGCGATACGCCCCTCAACAGGTCCCAGCCCAAGCCGTTGCTCCAACACCGAAGTGAAGTTACCCATGAAGATTGAAGCGGTTGATTTCTATTATCTTTCAATGCCCGAAGTTCTCGATATCGGAGACGGTAGCCAAGATGCACTTTTGGTGCGTGTGTGCGCGGATGGAATCGAGGGGTGGGGTGAATGTGAAGCTTCGCCGCTGGTATCGATTGCAAGTTGGATTTGTCCGATGTCGCACAGTGCTTGTAAGCCTGTCTCGGCGAGTGTTCTCGGGCAAGTATTGAACTCCCCCAGCGACATAAGACGTATTGGTGACTTAGTACGAGCCCAGAGTTTAGATCTCCTGCAAGCTGACCATACCCTTTCGGGAATCGATATCGCACTGTGGGATTTGCTTGGCAAAAAACTTCACGAACCAACCTGGAAGCTTCTCGGCTATTCAAATTCGTATCCGAAAGAACCCTATGCTTCTGTACTCTTTGGAGATACAGCCGCTGAAACGTTAGGAAAAGCGAAACGCATAGCTCAAAATGGTTTCAGAGCTGCAAAATTTGGTTGGGGACCATTCGGAGCATCGACACCCGAAGCTGATCGTGATCAATTACAAGCAGCGCGTGAGGGGCTGGGGCCTGATGGATTCTTGCTCGTCGATGCAGGCACCGTCTGGAATACGAATCTCGATGCAGCTCGCCTCCGTTTGGGCTATCTAAAAGAAGTGCGCGCCCATTGGTTAGAAGAACCTTTCGTCTCAGGCGCACTGAATGAATACCGACAACTTTCGACCGAAAGTGGAGCCGTCGGAATGGCGGGTGGAGAAGGTTGCCACAATTTTTTCATGGCCCAGCATATGATCGACCATGCTGGCTTGAGTTTTGTGCAAATCGATGCGGGGCGAATCGGGGGAATCACTGTGGCTAAAGATGTTGCTGAATACGCCGATCGAAGAGCAGTGAAGTATGTAAACCATACCTTTACATCAAACCTAGCTCTCTCCGCTTCATTGCAGCCCTATGCGGGTTTGAAAGAGCATGTGATTTGCGAGTACCCAACAGAACTGAAATCACTGGCTGTTGAAATGACCAGCAATCGAATCGACAGAAATTCCGCGGGACAGATTATTGCTCCACATGCTCCAGGGCTCGGAATAGAAATCAATCGCGATGCGATTCGACGTTACCTAGTGCCCCTGGATATCAGCGTTCATGGCAAGACACTGTATCGAACTCCAGAGCTGTAGGAGAGCTCATTGCAACAGCTGTCCAAGCAACTGCAGCGGTATGCTCAGTTAGGCTCGGACCAGCTTTGGCCTACGCGAGTTTATTTCCATCTTCGTCATACCGCATATAGGTAAAGTACAGACAGATGATGACCAGTACGGGATACATCAAAAGATAGAGACGACTTAGAACAACCAAACCGGTATTGGCAAGAAACACAATGCCCCAAAGCCAACCGATGTCTTTGAGCATGGCTTGAAATCGTTTCATGGCGACCACTGACTACTTAGACGAAATGGAGAGGAATTCCGACGACAACTCTAGTCAAGAGCAAGTCGCGAATTAGTAGGTTTATACACACAAGAAGAACCCTTGCACATCCGAAACCTAACTTATCGTCTCCATCGTGACAGTCTGTCGCAAGGCCCATTGACTCGCCCAAGAAATTCAACTTGCTTTACGATTGTGAAATTTCGTCAAAGCGACTATTAGAGGAGCTCGTTGGCAAAGGTCATGAAATCGTTTCGACTCGATACAACTTCCATCAACGTATTCTTCGAGAGTTGGCCTGCCTTTTTATCCGCGTTGGCTATCAGTGGAGCACTCATGTATGCAGGCTGGTTCAATGCAACTTGCCAAGGACTGTTGATCGCTTTTTCGGCTCTCTATTTTGGGTACGCACTGCGAGGTAGGCTAACAGAAAATCTTCGCGCTAAGTATCCGAATGCTACCTACCTTTGGCTGGTTTCTATCGGATTGACAAGCGCTGCAATTGGCGTTGTCACCAGGCTGCTCATGCCTTCGCTTCAGGGAAGCTATACCGATTACATTTGGATCGCCATTTCGTTTTCCACGATTTTGGCCTTTGTCGTTATGAATCGACGCGATCGTGATGTGGTAAAATAAGCAACGACAAACATAGGACTCAACCAAACACAATTCTAGAACTCGGGACGAGTGGACACCTCAATGGATGGCAGATTTGGCCTGAATCGGAACGGATTCTCTTCCAAACCGGCATCTTTGGCACAATTTTAGCCCGCCACCGCGAGAACCATCCCGAAAACGTTGCCTTACACTGCGGTTTTGTTTACCATGTAGTGACCTACCTAGGGGCGATCAAACTTCCGTTGGTCCTTTTACCCCCCACCAAAATCCCCAGCTAATTCCTGAGACAGGTTCACTATGGACAGATCGAACCCAAGTCGAACAAACTTCCTCATCGCCCTCGGCGCAGCGATGCTGGTTTCCGTTTGCCTTACTATGGTTCGTGCAGGGGAAACGGCCGACACCAAAGCGAATCAGCCTAGCTCCGCAACACGGACGGTCAGCTTCACCAATGACGTTGTTCCGATTCTTACAAAAGCAGGTTGTAATGCGGGTACTTGCCACGCTAAAGCAGGTAATGGCCAAAACGGATTTGCACTTTCGCTGTTGGGTTTTGAGCCAAAAGAAGATTACACCCATATCGCCTTAGAAGGACGTGGTCGCCGTATCTTTGTCCCTTCACCAGACCATAGCTTGTTGTTGATGAAGGCCACCAATCGCGCGCC
>JBILTA010000060.1:0-14024 GCA_044371785.1 Pirellulaceae bacterium
CAGCATGAATGATTAAGTCTAGTGCTAAGTCGTTCGAAGCTGCCTGATCGCGGATGCCATAGTAAAGAAGGGCAACATCGCGAGTACTAGGAGAGTACTTCCCAGCAGCAATCCGTGAGTCCCAAAGCTTTCGGGCAACCCGAGGACCAAGACGGTGAAGCATGTCACGCCCACCAACCAGACGAGGCTAACACCTACCCAAGATATGTCCTCTCGCAACATCGCTTGGACCGTAGCATAGGCCAGATAACTAATGGCAATTGCGCAGAGACCCATCGATAACGGTAGAGAGATCGGCGTGAGCGATGCGAGCAACGACGCAACCAGAATGATAGGAGCGATCCAATCTCGGAGGCTCCATTTCTGGAAATTCAACGTGCAAACGAGCGTGGCAAAGACAAATGATAAAAGCAATGAGCCACTCCAAACGACCACCATGAACCAAGGAATGAGCGTACCCAGTTTCATAGGTTCCCCATGATCACGCATAATAAGATCGGCCCCTAGACCCCAACTCAATCCAACGATCACGGCAAAGGAGAGGAGTATAATGGCCGATGCAATACCGCAGGCCCAAGCAGATGATCGAAGAATCGCATGAGCTCGATCCCTGTCCGACATCGGTAGAGAGAGCAAATACGGACTTATCCCCAGGGGAAGTGAATTCTGGATATTGGTGTGTTCACCCGTTGGGATTTCCTGTGTTACAGTATTTCCCAGATGATGGACCAGGGCAATCGTGACAGCAGGGACCAGCTGTATGATCGCGGCAACAATGGTGCCAATCAATGCTAGTGTCAATCCAGTACCTGGCTCCCGCGAAATCGCTCCAACGATGATCGCAATGATCCAAAACCAAGGAAGTATGCCGACTACTGCCCCTGGAATCATAATCGTCCTATTTCGATAACTAAACCACTGCTGAGCTTGCACTGGGGATTCAAACCGCCGCGTGCGCGAAGCCGAGCGGGCATCGATGTACGCGAAAATGTCGTGCACTTGATCGGATAACGTCCTGGGGCATCGTCCGCTACGGTGGTAGTTGACTCGCCACAGGGTCAAAGCATAGCTGATGCAAAGCGTCGTGATCGCAATCAAGCTATCGAGCCCCGAGATAGTTTTCCAGTAGTCGAGCTGTGGAGAGAGCCTATCACCGCTTTGCAGAGGAAAACCATGCTTCATCTTCAACCAATAAGTGAGGGCGATAAAGATCGCAAAGGCCGCCACGATCCACCAAAGCGAGTTTAATGCACCGCGAAAGATCGGCTGGAACGCACCCCAGAACACGACCGCAAACAGTATCGAACCGATGATTGGCCAGTCGCTGACGACAAAAAACTTTACTATCCAAAGTACTAGACCGACTTGGCAGGCAACGAGAAAAGCTCCTCCCCAATAAAAGAAATTGACAATCGAGGTAGTCGATAAGGGCTTGAGATAGAGTCGCGACATACTTCCTTGCGTCGCCAGCACGCCGCCACCGATGATCGTAGCTAGACATAGCAGGTTGATGAGATGAATCCCAATGACCTCGTGCTGAGGTGCATTTGCCAATACGACTCCCCTTGACGGAAGCAACATAAACAACGCGACAAGCGTCGCATTCATCGGGAAAAACAATAGTATCCAGCGATTGCGTGCCAGGTACTCCCAGGCCAATGCGGCAGTTACGGATTGCATAGATAGTTCTCCGGAATTTGCGTGGAACGGAATGACTAATACCTAGGATCGATTGACGCTACAAACAAAGATCTCGTCCAAGCTAACGGAGGTCTCGTGGACCACCTCAGCCTTCACTGTTTTCGCTGCTTGAATGAGTTGCTCCCGATCCCCTCGGCAGACATAGGTCCACTCATGACCCTTCCCGCGATGCTCGACCGCGCCGAGAATACTGGGAGCCTCAGAAAATGCTTGCTCAAACCGGAGTGTAATACGATGGAACGATTGCTGAATCGCATCGAGCGGGCCATCGAGTAGTACGCGACCTTCATGAAGGATGGCGACATGATCGGCCAGCCGTTCCACTTCATCCAGCAAGTGCGACGAGAAGAGAACGGTTCGGCCCTCATCAGCAATCGTCTGGACAATGGCAGCCAGAATATCGCGGCGCACAACCGGATCGAGTCCCGAGGATGGTTCATCAAGTACCAGCAGTTCGGGGCGATGGGCGAGTGCTAACAACAAACAAACGCGCGCTGTCTGTCCACGAGACAGCGTCCGAATCCGTTGCTTCGGATCGAGATCGAAAATCTCCCGCAACTTCTCGGCATAATCTGTGTCCCACTTCGGAAAGAAGCTGCGGTTGTAATTCAGGATCTCCTGGACACGCAACCAGGAAGGTATGTCCCTATCTTCAGACATGTATCCGATACGGCTCAGGACTTCAACCGGATGACTGACCGGATCGAAGCCAAATACCCGGACAGAACCGGTCTCGGCATAGTGGGCACCAAGTATATGCTTGATCAACGTGGTTTTTCCGGCGCCGTTGGCGCCTATCAAGCCGAAGACTCCGCCACGCGGAATATGAAGCGATACCTCATGCAACGCTGGCTTGTTGTCGAAACTGCGACTTAGATTTTTGATCTCAATAACCTGGTTGTAGGATGCAGCAGTGGAATTTACCATGGTTTCTAATCCCCTTTCTTAGGATTGCGTGCAGCGAGCTCGCTCTGTTGTACCAGCTTCAAAACCTCGTCCAAATCGAATCCCATTTGAAACGCCTCGACCAAAAGCTGATCGATCCGTTCCTTCAATAATTTGATGCGTTCCTTGCGGGCTAGCGGCGAACCGCTTTCCGCAACGTAGGTGCCAGCCGTCCGTCGTTTCTCCACCACCCCAGCAACCTCAAGTTCCCGATACGCTCGCGCGATCGTGTTCGGATTGACCAGCAGTTGTTCGGCGAGTGCTCGGATCGATGGCAATTCTTCCCCCGGTTCGAGTCGGCCCGAGGCGATTAGGTACTTGATTTGCTGCATGACCTGCAGGTAGATCGGAACACCATCCTGAGCCTGGATATGAATCTGCATAAGAACTCTCCTGTACCGTTGTATTAGTCGAATGATACAAGTGAGGCTTAGGTGAGTCAAGCAAAAAAGCATGAAAAAGTTTGGATAAAAAAACGATTCTCGATCGGGCTACGGCTTCGTCACATCAAGAAAGTTGATTTCAGCAAGCGAGTTCATGCAGTTTTCGCTGGCTCGTTTTTACTTTGATGCAATTAGAAAAGACGCCATTTTTCAGAGAGTATATTTTTAGTCAATGTTTTTCGCGTCAATGGCAAGAATCTGTAACTACTGAGCGATGGCGGTGTTGTTGCCGAAGTTTCACGCTGGGGAATACGTTATTGCAAACCGTTAGGGATTGCATAGCAGAACGGTGATAGATCGGTATTCGCCGGTTATTGACAAGTTGGCGGTTTTGACGAACCTTTGAAGCGTTCTACTCATGTTGATTGCGTCGTTGCCGAAGTTATCGTAAGATTTTTTCGCGGTCGGCGGAAATGCTGGGTGGTGGTAGTGATGGCGGTGGTTGAGGCGATTTCGTTCAAGAGTGAGTCTCCAAATTTATTAAAACGCTCAATACTGTTAGGTGATAAACAAGGGGGGTATTTTGAGTTTCTATAAAATTTTCCGTAGCGCATTTGTTTCCCTGGCGATTGCCACGTCGATTTTAACTCTTGGTGTATTTGCACAGTCACCGACGAATGTTCGTGAAGCGAGTAAACCGACCATTTATTTTGGGGGTGACATCCTCACGATGCGTGGACTACAGCCCGAGTATGTGGAAGGACTTGCGGTCAAAGATGGTAAGATTTTGATTGCGGGGACATTGGCAGAGTGCCAGAGAGTCGCGGGTGCCGATGCTCTATCGATCGATTTGGTTGGCAAAACATTATTACCAGGTTTCATTGATACCCACGGCCACTTCGTCTATTTCGGAAAGAACTTGGTCGATGCCAATTTGTTTAACTGTGCCGATATCGCGGAACTTGTTTCTAGGATGAAGGAACAGGCAGATCGGACTCCCGAGGGAGCATGGATCGTTGGATTTGGGTATCAAGCAAGAACACTGAAGGAAGGTCGGGCTCCTACAAGCGAAGAACTCGATAAAATATCGGCGGATCGACCCGTGATGATCGTCGATTCGTCGGGGCATTTGGGGGCTGCGAATGGAGTGGCATTTAAAGTGGCTGGGATCACCGCGGATACACCGGACCCGACCGGAGGAGTATTCGAGCGCAACACCGATGGGAAATCTCTGTTGGGCCCGATGGAGGAAACGGCTCTTAATGCTGTTCGGAGCAAGCGTCCCGCGCTGACTGGAGAATTGGCAGCACGGGCAATTACGGGAGCCGCGGAGGTATGGGCGAGTTATGGTCAGACTACAGCGATGGAGGCTGGATTGGGGCTCGGTAATGATGACATCGGAATCGTTCTCAATGCGATCGATAAAAAACTCTTGCCCATAGATCTCTACATCGCTGCGAAAGATTCGACACTGGATGATACGCTCGCTGCAGCATACTCCGTCGCATCGCAATACAACCTTAACGAAGGTGGGATCGTCGAGAAATTTAGGACCGCTCGACCGGATCTTGATCGGCGTTATGTGAATCGTGTTCGAATGGGAGGTGTCAAGTTCTGGTTGGATGGGAGTCTCGATACCGCTTGGTTCACCCAGCCGTATACTCAGAATCCTCCAGGTAAGACCGGTGCGTTCTCTGGGTATCGTCAGATACCTGACGAAGTTCTTGATGCCGTATTTGACAAGTATTGGGCGAGCGATTTACAGATCCATATGCACATGAATGGGGATGCGGCTGCGGATCAAGCCCTTTCGGCGATCGCCAAGGCGGTAAAGAAGTATGGCATGCGGGATCATCGACCGGTCTTTGTACACGCCACCTTGCTGCGAGTGGACCAGATCGAAAAAATCAAAACCTACGGTGCAATTCCGAGTTTCCTAACGGCGGGAATCGCGACGGGTGGGGATGCTGTGGTCAAACTCTGGGGGGAGGAACGCTCTGCCAGGGCGCTAGCCTCTCGAACATTCTTGAGATCTGGTCTGCCATTCACCTATTCACACGACGCGCCTGTAACGCCAGTCCCCTCTATTTTGGCATTGGTCGATGCGGGTGTGAATCGGATTTCGGCAAGTGGTCAAGTGGTTGGACCGGAGGAAACTATTCCCCCCTACCACGCGCTCCGAGCCGTTACAGCGATGGCTGCGTACCAGCTAAAAGAGGAAACATCCAAAGGTACGCTGGAAGCTGGCAAACTTGCAGACCTGGTCATCCTAGAGAAAAATCCGCTCAAGGTCGAATCTACGAAGATCAAAGATATCGCCGTTCTGGAGACCATCAAGGAAGGCAAGACGATTTTCAAAAGGGCTGAGAGCAATTGATGGTGTAACGTATCGTAATCAAAACATGCTTTCGACTTTGCGGAAGTCGATGGGGTGGCTTTGGGACTTAAGGGGAACTGGTGCCTCTACTCAATCTCAGTCGAGCCTGTAGAGGCTTGTTCCAAAAAAAATCTTCTTCCGCCCGGAGATGCTGAGTGTTGTTGTCGAGGGGCTTCAGTTGCGGTCGTTGGTATTCGAGGCCAATTACCTTGCTATCACAGGTCCAATCACTCCAATGCCGAGTTGGTTGATTGGTAGAGTATCCTATATGGCCCAGTATCAGATCGTAATGATTTTTTGATCGCCAGTTATCCGGGGCGTAGGCAATGGTCGTTCTGAACTATCCGTGTACCAAGTGTTAACTTGCGCCGTCTGCACAAAGCCCGGGACTTTTTAAGGAATACCCGGGGACGTTGTCTTCGACAGAATCCATACTTTCGTTAGAAGCGTTAAAGTCCGACCTTAATGTCGACGATACCCCACCGTGTGCGCAGACTCAGAGCGGTCATCCTGCGTGCACTTGGATGCGATGACCGGATGGATTCAGATTTTTGGCATGCCATGTCATGAGTTGAGAGTTCTTCACCAATCGCGCAGCGGATCAGGGATGAGGGAAGCAAAGGGTGCGTCCGTGAAACAAACATATCAACCAACCCTCTTGCATTCGAACACAAAGACAAAATCGTCCAACCCTCAGAGGTCGATAGGCGTTAGTTTACTCGTTGCTACGATCTTGTTGTCCGTCGTTACTGGTTGTCGAACTCATCGCGAATGGCGGCAAAATGGGTTCAAGGTTGGACCAAATTATAAGCGACCTACGGAACCTGTTGCCAAAACTTGGGTAGACGCCGAGGATCCTCGACTTATCTCCCAATCCGCCGAATTAGCATCTTGGTGGACCCATCTGAATGATCCAGTTCTAGATCAATTGGTACTTAGCGCGTATCAGCAAAACTTGTCGATTCGTGAGGCCGCGTTCCGTGTCTTGCAAGCCCGTGCAGATTTGGGAATAGTACAAGGAAGGCTTTTTCCACAACAACAGTATGTCGACGGCGGATTTACTCAACAAAAATTTAGCGGGGCCAATGCTTCGAGCCCATTTCTGCCACCATCTTCGTTCAGCAATTGGCAATATGGATTTGGGCTTGCTTGGGAATTGGATTTCTGGGGTAAATACCGTCGCTCGATCGAAGCGGCGGATGCAAATTTCGATGCATCCATCGAAGACTACGATGCGGCCCTTGTGACGTTGATCGGGGACATCGCTCAGAATTACATTCAGTTAAGAATTGTAGAGCAACAACTTCAGTACATCGACGATAACGTTAAGCTTCAAAAGGAAACTCTGGGAATTGCCGAAGCGCGTTTCAATGGCGGACAAGCCACCGAATTGGACGTAGAGCAGGCAAAGAGCGTTTTAGCTCAAACGGAATCGCAAACTCCTTCCCTTGAGATCGAGCGCCGCCAATTGGCAAACCGAATTTGTATCCTCCTTGGTATACCCGTTCAAGATTTGGATACATTCCTAGACCGTGCGCCGATTCCCTCCACTAGTCCGGAAGTCGTGGTGGGAATTCCAGCGGATTTGCTTCGAAATCGACCCGATGTGCGTCGCCAGGAACGAAAGACGGCAATGGAATCCGCCCGCATTGGTATGGCTGAATCCGATTTGTACCCCGCAATTTCTGTGACAGGGAATCTCGGTTACAGCGCGCGGCAATTTTCCGACGTGTTCTCGGGGGATGCGTTCATGGGTTCGGTCGGACCAGGGTTCCGTTGGAATGTGCTGAACTATGGTCGAATTCTCAGCAGTATCGAGCGAACGGAAGCTACATTCGAAGCGCAGGTTGCAAGCTACCAGCAGACCGTTTTAAATGCTGGACTCGAAGCTGAAAACGCAATCGTACAGTTTCTCAAATCCCAGGAGCAAGCAAAGAAGCTCGAAGAAAGTGTCCAGGCATTGGAAAAGTCTGCGGATATCGCAATGGTTCAATACAAAGGTGGACTGATTGACTTCAACCGCGTGTCGCTGATCGAACAAAATTTGGTTTCCCAGCAAACACTTCTCGCACAAGCTCAGGGAAACACGACACTGGGCTTAGTCAACCTCTATCGAGCACTCGGCGGGGGATGGGAAATCCGCCTTTCGCAACCCGTTTCCAATAGGCAAGTGTTGAATTTAGGCCCACCTGTAGTACCTGTAAAAACTATGGTGGAATCACCAGAAGATAAAGATTTGATCGACCCGGATCCGATTCCATCAACAGATAATGAGTAGCCGCGGCGTGACAACTTACTTTACGGTCGAGATCATCAAGCGTCGACTCCTAATAGCCCTAACAGGACTTGTGTTTCTCAGTGTGTCGGGCTGCGGATCCTTGATTCCGTTCGGTAAATCCTTGGGTTACCGTGCCCAGAGCCACTGCTTGCATTCCGATGCTGTGGAATCTACTTGCTGTCCATCGGCTCCATACTGCAGCAAACCATGTCCGGCCGAACCTTGTGCATCTAAGGGAATTTGCGGTCAATACTGCAAAAAAGCTCCTCCTTTAATGCCGTGCCCTTCATGTTCAAGAGGAACCAGTTGCTACGACGGCAAACCGGTCCCATGCATTCCATGTTCGGCAGGTTGCACACCTCACATCATGGTTCCCTAATGGTCGTTATCTGTTTTCGCTGTCTTTTCTGCTCTGCGAAACCATCGAATCGCATAATAGAATACTGGTGTTAGCAATATCCCGAAGAACGTGACACCGAGCATTCCGCTGAAAACAGCTGTCCCTAGTGTCCGGCGCATTTCAGCACCAGCGCCTTCGGCGATCACCAAGGGTACCACACCGAGAATAAATGCGAACGATGTCATCAAGATCGGACGTAGTCGCAATCGGCATGCGCTAATGGTCGCCTCGCGAACCGATTTTCCAGATCTACGTTCTTGCTCAGCGAACTCAACGATGAGAATGGCATTCTTGCTCGCTAGGCCCACAAGCACGATCAATCCAATCTGCGTAAAAATATTCACATCCATCTTGGCGATGGATATACCAACGACAGAACAGAGTAAACACATCGGAACAACCAAAATCACGGCCAAGGGCAACGACCAGCTTTCGTACTGAGCTGCCAACACGAGAAAGACGAAGACTACAGCGAGAGCGAAAACGTACATGGCAGTATTGCCAGCGTCAAGTTGCATATAGGTGAGTTCAGTCCAATCAAAAGCCATCGATCGCGGAAGCTGTTCCCTAGCGATTTTCTCTAGCAGTTCTATAGCGTCCCCACTGCTGGTTCCAGAGACTAGATTGCCCGTTATTGACGAGGCCGAGTACATGTTATATCGCATTAAGGATTGTGGACCTGCTTCATCGCTCAGGCGGACCAATGTTGCTAAGGGGACCATCTCTTTCTGGCTATTCGGCACCTTGAGTTGCAGGATTTGCGAGACATTGGCCCGGTACTTTTCATCAGCCATTACGTTGACCTGCCATGACCTACCGAATCGATTGAAGTTATTTACATAGTACGAACCCAAGTAAACCTGTAACGTTTCGAAAACATCAGCTGGGGAGACGCCAATTGCTAAACATTTTTCACGATCGATATCAAGGTAAAGCCAAGGAGTATTGGATCGCACACTACCAAACACACCTTGCAGTCCAGGAGTACTATTGGCTTCATCAACAATTTTGTCCGTAACCCTCTGTAACTCATCTAAACCCATATTACCGCGGTCTTCCACGATCAATTTGAATCCACCGGTGGTTCCCAATCCATCGATCGGGGGCGCACCAAAGATACTGATCTGTGCATCGCGTATCTCGGCGAGACAGGCGCTTCGAATTTCGGCTGCGATATCCTCCGCCGAAACTCCCTTTCGTTTACTAAACTCTTCGAGCATGACATACATGCTTCCTAAGTTGGATGCATTGGTCGCCAGTAAAAGCGACTGCCCCGATACGGAGACGGTGTGTGCAACTCCCTCGCTCTGCCTTGCAATGGCTTCTATACGATTAAGGACTTCGCGAGTTCTCCCGACCGATGCGGAGTCAGGAAGCTGCACACTTAACATCAGATAACCTTTATCTTGGTTGGGTACGAATCCGACCGGGGCCTTTGAGAACTCTTCATAGGTTAGCCAAAGCAATCCTAGGTATAGAATCAGAACCACCAAAGTTCCTCGAAGCAGAAGGCCTACGAATCGCGCATAGATGCCTGTTAAAAAATCGAAAGTAATGTTGAATAACTTAAAAAACCATCCGATCGTCATATCGATCAGCCACGTCAATGAATCTCTTTTAGCTCCCTTAGGTTGCATCAAGATCGCTGCTAGCGCAGGTGATAACGTCAGCGAGTTGATCGCCGAGAAAGCTGTCGAAACGGCAATGGTAATCGCGAATTGTCGAAAGAACTGTCCGGTGATGCCCGAAATAAATGCACATGGAATGAACACGGAGCACAAAACCAATGCCACCGCGATCACTGGCCCGGTGACTTCATCCATGGCCTTGCGAGCCGCATCCCGGGGAGATAGTCCATGATGCAACCATCGCTCAACGTTTTCCACTACCACAATCGCGTCATCTACCACGATTCCGATAGCGAGCACCAAACCAAAGAGCGATAGGTTATTCAATGAAAAACCTAATGCTGACATCACACTAAACGTACCGATAATGGCGACTGGAACTGCGATCAAAGGAATTAGTGTCGTTCTCCAATTCTGTAGAAATAAGAGTACCACGATCGCAACCAAAACGATCGCATCGCGAAGTGTCTTAAAAACCTCAAGAATTGATTCTTTGATGAACGGAGTTGTATCGTAGACGATCTTGTAATCGACTCCTTCAGGGAATCCCTTTTTGAGTTCCTCCATCTTCTTGTAAACACCCTGCGCGGTTTTGAGTGCGTTGGATCCGGGAAGCTGATAGATTGACATGGCGATGGAGGGTTTTCCGTCAAGCATGCATGTCTGATCGTATTGCTGAGAGCCGAGTTCGAGGCGGGCTATATCGCGAAGTCGTACCACGGCCGGTGCTGTTGACGAGGAAGAACTGACTCCGTTTGAACTATTCGCTTTTACGATGATATCTCCGAATTGTTCTATGTCGATCAATCGCCCGAGTGTGTTGATCGTCAATTGAAATTCCTGACCAGCTGCGATCGGCTCCATACCTATGGCACCCGCTGCGACTTGCACGTTTTGAGAGGTGATCGCATCCACGACATCTTGTGTTCCGATATTCATCGCAGCCAGGACATCAGGATTGAGCCATGCTCTCATGCTGTAATCACGCTGTCCAAGGTAGGTAACTGCGGCAACCCCATCCAGTCGACCGATTTCATCTTTAATTTGGATAGTTGCGTAGTTACTTAAGTAAAGATCGTCATACTCGCCATTTTCCGAAACGAGGTTTACAATCATCATCGTACTTGGAGACATTTTTTTGACGTTGATGCCCTGGCGTTGTACGAGGTCAGGGATGACCGGTTGGGCAAGCGACACTCGGTTTTGCACCAATACCTGAGCCATGTCAGAGTCGGTACCAAGTTTGAACGTGATGGTCAATTGATATGCCCCATCGTTGGTGCACTTTGAGGACATGTAAAGCATGTTCTCAACGCCACTTACTTGCTGTTCGATCGGTGCCGCAACAGTATCATTAACTGTTTTTGAATTGGCACCTGGATAAGAAGCGGTCACAAGCACGGTAGGGGGAGTTACATCCGGGTACTGTGCCACCGGAAGCGAGAAGATGGAAACCAGCCCCGCTAATGTCAATAAGATCGATAGCACTGCCGAAAAGATTGGTCGGTCAATAAAGAAATGAGAAATCATTCGCGATTCTCTCCAACTGTTGCCAGCGACGCTGTAGTGACTCTACTGCGTTTGCGGCGACTCACGAAAAGGGCGATAATTAACCCCAAGGCGAAGCCCATAACGAGCGCCCAGTGTAATGGTTTTAAGCCTGCTTGATGGGCCAGCCAACCTCCCGCCAAGCCAACTCCCCCGCCGATAGCAGCGGAGCCAATCTGCTGAACGGCTTTGCTTTTCAAAAACGAATAATTGCCCGTTCGAATGATGACGTAGAAAAACACGGGTGTCAAAAAGACACCGAACAACGTAACCCCGATCATGCCACTGAAGACAGCGGTCCCTAAGGACCAACGCATTTCGGCGCCTGCACCCGAGGCTATGACCATTGGGACGACACCGAGAATAAACGCCAAGGAAGTCATGAGAATTGGCCGGAGCCGCATGTGACAAGCCTCTACTGTTGCACTCTTGGCATCCTGTCCCGAATCATAAAGATGCTTGGCAAACTCGATAATCAAAATCGCGTTCTTGCATGCCAAACCTACCAACACGACAAAGCCGATCTGCACAAAAATATCCATCGGCAGTTTTCGCAAAAACACACCGACCAACGCGCACAACAAACACATCGGGACCACTAAAATGACTGCCATAGGCAGCGACCAACTCTCGTACTGAGCGGCTAACACCAAAAACACAAATATTACGGCAGCACCGAAAACAAACATTGCCGTATTGCCAGCTTTGATTTGCATGAAGGTCAAATCGGTCCACTCCGTGGTCATAGAACTTGGCAAGATTGTCTTTGCTTCGTCCTCCATCAAATGAATCGCTTGGCCAGAACTAACTGGTGGCATCGCGCCACCCATGATCGCGGCTGCTGGGTATAGGTTGTATCGTGTGATGAGCACTGGGCCTCCATCGTCGTAGAGGCGAATAATTGAGCCAAGCGGTACCATATCTCCAAATTTGTTTCGAATGAACAACTGGTTCAAATCCTCGCGCTGGTCCCGAAAATTTCCATCTGCCTGAATGTTGACCTGCCAATACCTTCCGTGCAAATTGAAATTGTTGACATAGTATGATCCGACGAAAATCTGAAGTGTCTTGTTTACTTGGTCGACCGTCAGCCCCAGCGATTCTGCCTTAGTTCGATCGATATCCATGCGTAATTGAGCCGCTTTAGCTCGGAATGAACTGGGCATGACAATCATATGCGGCTTTTGCCCACTCGACTCTACCAGCGCGTCGGTCGCCCGCTGTAACTCCTCCATGCCAAGCGAACCACGATCCTCAACTATCAACTTGAATCCGCCTCCACGACCGATTCCAGGAACGGGAGGCGCACCATAGATGCCAACTTTCGCGTCGCGTATCGCGGATGCGAATTCCATTCGCAGTTTGGCCATGATCGCATTGGCAGATAATTCGGTTGCCTTGCGTTCCCGGAATGGCTTGAGAATGACAAAAATTGCGCCAAAATTGGAACTATTACTTTGCAGCATTACCGATTGACCGGCAATCTCTAAAGTATGTTCAACCCCTGGCGTATTCCGGCAGATTTCTCCCAAGCGTCTCATCACATCGGTGGTGCGTTGAACGGATCCGGAGTCGGGAATTTGAGCATCGACCAACAACCATCCCTGATCTTGCTGTGGAATAAAACCAACTGGATAAAAGCTAAATAACCACCCGGTGACCCCAAGCAACATTACATAAACTAAGACGACGACAATACTCAGCCGTAGCAACACTCCAACAAGGGCCGCATAGTACTTTCCGGTAATCTCGAATCCCCAATCAAACAGCCGAAAGAACCAACCAAAAAAGAAGTCGAGCAATCGACTTAATGGGTCGTGACTCTCATGGTGAGGACGCAGCAGCAGTACGGCCAAAGCAGGGCTCAGGGTCAGCGAATTGATTGCCGACAAGACTGTCGAAACAGCAATTGTAACGGCGAACTGTCGGAAAAATTGACCTGTGATACCGCTGATGAATGCACAAGGTAAAAACACAGCACACAAAACTAATGCTACTGCGATTACTGGACCGGTGACTTCTGTCATCGCCTTTCTCGCTGCATCCCGAGCACTTAAGCCTTCCTTCAATAACCTCTCGACGTTCTCCACCACAACGATGGCATCGTCGACCACGATTCCGATCGCTAGCACCAATCCGAAGAGTGAAATATTATTGAGACTGTATCCCAATACAGACATCACTCCAAAGGTCCCTATGATCGCCACCGGAACCGCAATCAATGGAATCAAAGCAGCACGCCAGTTCTTCAGGAACACAAGAACAACAAGTGCGACTAGAAATATTGCTTCGAACAGCGTTTTGACGACATCTTCGACCGATTCTTCGACGAATGGGGTCGTATCGTAGAAAATCCCATACTCCATATCATCTGGAAAGCGTTTTTTGAGTTCATCCATTTTCTGCCGAACGGATTTGGCAACATCAAGTGCGTTGGTACCAGGCAATTGGAAAATACCTAATCCCACAGACGGCTTTCCGTCGAGAGTGCAATTCTGACTGTAGTTTTGCGCTCCTAACTCTACCCGTGCAATGTCTTTCAAGTAGACGTAGCGAGGTGAATTTGTACCCTTTGGATCATTCTCTGCTTTAATGATAATTTGCTCAAATTCCTCGGGTGACTTTAACCGTCCCAGCGTATTAATGGGCAACTCAAAGTCCACAACTTCGCTTGGCTGTACGCCTGTTTGTCCAACCACTGCAGCGGTGCTTTGCTTCTGTATCGCATCCGCCACATCGGTAGCAGAGATATTTCTTATCATCA
>JBILTA010000517.1:0-4442 GCA_044371785.1 Pirellulaceae bacterium
AACTAGGCCAACGCCCCGAAATACTAGTGATGACCAAGTCCGAATTGCCGGGCTCTGAAGAGATTCGCGATGAACTCCAACGCGAGACAGGCCGCGATATCATTCTGGTCAGCGCCGTTACCGGCCAAAACCTTAACGTCCTCATCAATCGTATCGCTGAACTATTGTCTCAACGCAATGTAACCAAACCAGCTCGCTCACGCTAGGAAAAGCTGACGTGGGATCACATCCATGGCTAAACTCGCTATCCAATCAGTGGGTCGTTGACATCGGCAACAGTGGCATCAAAGTCACTTTGGCCTACGCGACGCACAGCTCAACACCTTCCGTCTTGCAACATAAACAACTCGACTGGCCCCAAGCCCAAGTCCAAAAAGTTTGGCAAGCGACATGGCAACACGCCGATCTCGATAGCGCGACACATAACAAAACGAAAGTCGCCATGCATTCCTCCAACGAATGCATTCTCGAGGTCACTGACCCTGCCTGGCCCAAGCGCATGATCAAGGAAGTTCACGCTGCCTTCGGAGTTGACCTGAATAACTCTTCCGCAGGTTGGCTTGTTAGCAGCGTGCAACGTCAAGCTTGGCAAAACTGGTCGACACAACTTGCCTTGTATCGCCCACAAGATAAGACCCAGAAATTCGAGAACCACGACCTCCACTGGCCTTTGAACGTCGACTTCCCCGAACGTGTTGGTACCGATCGCGTCCTGGCTGCTTGGGCCGCTTGGAACCTACGCAATCGCCATTCGCCGCTGGTTGTGATTCAAGCAGGGACCGCGATCACAGTCGATGCTGTCAATGAAAAAGGGGAATACGCCGGTGGAGCGATTTTGCCTGGCCTACGTTTGACTCTAAACGCCTTAGCCGGTGGCACAGACTTACTGCCGCACCTCACCGCTGCTGACTCCCCTGCTGAGCTGCCAACTTTACCTGGTAAGAATACCGAAGCTGCAATGCTGGCCGGCGGCGTCGCATCGGTTATCGGTGGTATCGATCACCTCTTGCGCCGTTACCAAACGCTCTGGTCGCAACCATTATCCATCATTATCAGTGGTGGCAACCGCGCCTATCTTTCCCCGCTTCTCTCTTATCCCACTTGCGTCGTCGATCACCTCGTCCTGCTTGGCTTATGCGGTCTACTAAATTCAAACGGAGAATAGGTATACGGTGTAGGGTACGTGCATCAACTTCATTACAATACGCGTCCGTCACCCAAAAGAGATTTGCCCATAAATTTGGCTTCAACACAAATTGAACCTGACGTGAACCATACACCGCGGGAGAACTTCATGACAGACACCAAACCTACTCTTTATGATCGTATCGGCGGCGCTGACGGAATCGTTCGCTTGGTTTCAAAGTTCTATAACCTAGTCTTGGCCGATCCAGAGCTTGCCCCCTTCTTCCAACACACACCAGTGGATCGCTTGCTCAATATGCAACAAGAGTTTTTCTCGGCGGCCCTCGATGGCCCCATCCGATACACGGGGCGATCATTGGTCGAAGTGCATCATGGTCGCGGCATCGACATGAATCACTTTGCACGTTTTGTCCAACATCTACTAACGACTCTTAAAGAGTTCCAACTCACCTCGCACGATATCGACGAAATTATCGCGCGCGTTTCTACACAAGCTAACAAAGTGACGGAAGACGCAAACGTCGATGGCTAGTTTTTCCGTTGCCGATCTCCGCTTGATGCTGACCAACCGCAGCGAAGTATACGCTGCGGTCGATCAGCTCTTGCCTTCACCGGAACGACTTGATTTCCTGGAGAGCATGCGACGTGCCGCGTCGCTCCCCAATAGCCACACACAACATTGCGCCGAAGAGATCGAACAACTTCTGGTACAACTCGATAGCGTACAACAGCTGAGCCAAAGCCCTTTGATCGCGGTCAGCGGTCTGCTCAATGCGGGCAAGAGTAGCTTGATCGCCAGCTTCCTCAGCCCCGGTAATCGAAGTCGCGTGTTGGTGGGTACTGGCAATCAACAAGGTACCCATCGCTTTGTGATTTGGCTCCCCGCCAGCTGGCAACAACAAGCTCTTGTCTGGCAACGTTGGCTGCAACAGCTTAAACAGATCTTTGGCCAAGCGCCCGAATGGTTGAGTCGTGATCCGCAGATCGCTTATGCTCAATACAATGGCCAATCATTTCCTGAATGTTCGACCGAACAAGCTGCGACCGCCGATGTAACCACCAAGAGCGAAGCAGCCGCTGGTCCGACCGACATCTCCACTTTCGCCATCCCTTTACTGGCGACCGATGCCGCACTCGATACATTGGGCGTCGGCCTAATCGAATGCCCCGATATCCAAACCGGCATCTTTGGCGCAAATACTTCGACGCAATGGGATGAATCTGAACTCCCCGAATACCGCCGTCGACTGCTGTCGCAAGCTGCCAAACTTTGCTCGGCATTTATTGTGGTCACCAAACTGCGTGACCTAAACGATCGACAAGCAGAACGACTCTTGACCACCCTCAAAGAGTCGATGCCCGGCTTACCCCGAATCTTGGCTATCAATCTTGTACGCCGACGTTATTCACCCTCAGAGATCATGGCCGAATCTCGTGTGATCATGGAGCGTTTCCAAATCGATCGACTCTATGCGGCGTACGATTTCCGAGGTGAACTCGACCGCGAACGCTTACCACCTGTTCCAGAAGAGTTTGCCTCATTGGCTGCACGTGGCGAAGCGATCGAACATCCCATCTTCTTTCGCTTGGATCGCCAACTCCCAGACGATCGCGCTCCCCGCCCTACGCCCGATGATTATTTATTGCGACTGGGCAAGCAACTCAACCAAAGCGAAATGGTTCAAGCGTGGCGCAGCACGCTCGCACTCCAATTGCAACAACATCTATTGCAAGGCCGCGATGAGCTATTGCGTATTTCATCACAACAACAACGACTCATGGATGAGATGCGCCATAACATCGCCGATGCGATCCTCTCCATGATTGCGATCCGCGACGAATCAGGCCGCCCACTTGACGTTCGGTTGCAAACATCCAAACAAATCATTCGCCAAATTAACGACAGCCTTCACCGGACCGCACCCTGGTGGGCCTGGCCAAGTTTAATGGTTGACAAAACGGTTGCCTGGACCAAAGAGGCGGTCTCTTCCGCTGCCCGAAGTGTCATGCCGGTGACCGCCATGCAACAATCGTTAAAGGGTGTCAAAGACTGGTTTAAACAATCCGATCGCTCTCAAGTGATGACCGCCGATCGTTTGCGTAAAGAATTGCGAACACGTCTCCCCCTGGACTCGTTCCCCAGTTGGTCGGACGAAAAATGGTTGACCGTCTGCCAAGCGATGCTCGATCGATTTCAAAACGAGAACCAAACACTTTTGCCCGACGCTCAACTCGATCAATGGGCCAAGAGCATTTGGGATAACATGCCTTGGCGCAAACGCTTGACAACCGGCTTGGTACCTGTCGCGACCATTTTCGCTCCCCTAGCTGCAGTGCTCTTTATACCGGTCGATTTCGGTGGCTCTACCGTCTTGGTCTTCGCATCGCTCAAGGAACTGATTGCGGCTGCAGGTGTCGCAGGAGCCTGGGCTGCATTTTCAGGTAACCCAACCCCCGCTGTCGCCGAACAAGAAGCAGCCTGGCAGCAATATGGTGACTTAGTGGCGATTGCCATGGATACACTGGGAGTCCCACGACCTCACAATGAGGCCACCACTCCTCGACTGAAAGTGGTATCGAGCACTCGCAAACTTCCGACATCCACTCTGCCAACCAAGATGGAAAAAGACGCTACCCAACCGCAACTCTGGCAAGTTCGCTCTGAGTTCGTGCGTCTAGTCGATCAATTCAAAGATCTTCCTCACACCCTGAAATCATAGACCCACACTGCGCAATCGATCGCAGAACAACCTAACGATGAACCAAGTTGCACAGTGAGCAACTCAAGAGGCCCGCGAATATGAATTCGATACGCTCCGATCAAGGACAAATGTACGCAGACCGCGTAGCTGCTGCTGTGACCGGACTCTTCGGTGACCAACCTGTGGCTCAAGAAGTATTGCGGGCCTGTCGCGAATTCGAAAGGCAACGTGAAGGCATTGAATCGAGTCGCGGGATCGAATTGCTGTCCGTTTCCTTAGTCGGAGCAAAAGGGCAGGGGAAGAGCTGGATCGCGCGGCAGTTGATCAAAGACCCGCGCGTCGCCGAACAATTGCGGAGTGGTGACCTAGCTCGTGATGCAACCGGAACGTTGACCTGGGTTGGACCTCGCAGCCCGGAACAACTCAATCCCAGCGTAGAACGCTTCATCTTTTGCCAAATCGATCAAATGGCTGACATCGGTCGCCCTTATCTGTTACTCGATACACCAGGTGTCACCGATGCCGATGTGCAAATCGCTGAGATCGCTCGTCAAGCCTTAAGTCTCTCACCGATTAAACTCTTGGTAATCGCTC
>JBILTA010000518.1:0-4439 GCA_044371785.1 Pirellulaceae bacterium
GAGCACGGTTACCTTCAGTGATAACGAGAACTTCAATTTTGCTGGGTGGCGTTATCGTGGTGTAGGCCTCGTTATCGGTCAGTAAGTCGTCCTGTTCCTTAATACGGAGTACCAATTTACCTGATTCGACATCGCGTAACTGAAAGTTGACACCTTCTTCTTCGTCTGGTTTTAGAGACGTTTTGGTGGCATCGATTAAGTTATCATCGAGATAAAGTTCCGTGGTAATGGTGCAATCTCTTTTTGAATGATTAACTAACCGTCCATAAACCTCAATCTCTGCTTCACGTTCAGGGTTTCGCGTAGCTGTCAGAGCAACAATTCCCACATTGGTCGGTTCGGCTTTGCCGATGGCGATATACTTGGCGGCGAGATTTCCTAGGTCAAAGTCATCTAACTCTCCGAAGCCGCCATCGGAAAAGATGTACAGATCGGCGGGCATCGCGTCGGCCACTTGAATGTCATTGACATTATCGATTTCGCTGGTTCGACCTGGATTGGCTAGTCCTGCTGCGGCCTGCAGAGCCTCCCGAATATCGGTAATGCGGTTGGTCTCTTTGATACTCTCGATCGCGGATCGCAATTGGCGGCGATCTGCTGTAAAGCCTTGTTTGACTTCGGCGCGATCGGAAAACGTAATCACCATAACCACATCTGTGCTGGACATGGAGTCGATTAACTTGAGGGCTTTTTCTTTTGCGACCGACAATCGATTGGGCAGCTCATCGGTGGCGGACATGCTGGCTGAATGATCGATCAAGAGAATCGAGCGTTGGCCAAGTTGACTTTCGCTGCGACAACCTGGACGCAAGAGGGCCAAAAACAAAATGGCCACAACAAGAAGTTGCAGATAAAGTAAGACGTTTTTTTGTAATCGTTGCCACAGGCTATTAACGTGCAGGTCTTCGATCGTCCGCATCCATAAGTAGGTGCTGGGGACAACCAGCGGCGCACGCTTCAACTTAAGGAAGTATAGGGCGATGATCGCCGGTGGAATCAGCGCTAGGAGCAACCAAGCCCATACAGGAAGCGACGACATCAAGCTCATTGAACGAGCCCTCGCTCGCGAAGATACTGTGTTACGATCAGATCAACCGCTCTATCACTTGGTGTTAATAAGTAAGTGATAGAACGTCGCGAACAGAACTGCTTGGCTTGGGATACAAATTGGTCGAGTGTTTGACGGTACTTTTTCAGCACAACGCGGCTAACAGTGATTTCGGTTTCGTCGCGATCTTCGGAATCGATCAACCTCAAATCGCCCAATACGGTTGGATCAATTTCCTCGGGGCTCAACATGTGAATGACGAACAGGTCCATTTGTTTGGCGATCAGCATGCGTAAAGCGGATTCATATCCAGACTTATCCATGAGATCAGTGATTAAAACAATGATGCCTTTGCCCGAATTGCGAAGTGAGAATCGTTTGACACCTTCGATCATCGTTGTTGCATCGTTAGGTTCAATTTGATCGAGCACATCGAGCATTCGCCAAAGGTGAGCTCGGCCGCGCAATGGGGATGATGATTTGATTCCGCCCAAAGTGTCGATTACAACACGATCGGAACGACAGAGCCCCACGAATCCTAGTGCGGCAGCAAGTTGTTTGGCACAATGCAATTTGGTTGGGTTACCAAAAGACATCGACGGGCTAGCATCTATCAGGCAATAGAAGTGAAGGTCTTCCTCTTCTTGAAAGAGCTTCAAGTAAAGTCGATCGAGCCTCGCATATAGATTCCAATCGATGAAACGGAGGTCATCACCGGCAACATAGCTGCGGTAGTCTGCAAATTCGACGCTTTCGCCTTTGCGATGGCTGCGACGCTCCCCTTTCATGCGGCCGCGAAACACCTTGCGTGTCACCAATTCCAGTCGTTCCAGTTTCGCCATCATTTCCGGCGAAAGCAAGGCTAGGGATTGGGCCGAGGGCATACAGCTTGGATTCCTGTTTGGCAGCAAATGTTGTTATGGCCGAATTCTAGCAGCCCGTCGGCAGAAATGCATCTACCTCCCCCTGACGAAACGAAGAGCTTAACGAATTCCAGGCGGTATTCGATCGGATCGCATTTTCTAAGTGCCAAGCGATGTTAAAATGACTACAATCGCCTTGGGTGGCTCAGTCTCTGTTGAGATCGATAGGAGCGGACAACGCAACCCCTCGCGGCCCCTTATAGATTCGTGGCCCCATATAGAATCGGGCGATGTTTTCCATGGCAAAAGTCAAGCAACAAAGCGTTATCGCAGATCTTATTGCTGCCGCCGTTGCCCCAGGTCTCGTCATGGGAATGATTTTTTGCTTGATCAGCTTTCTGATTCTCGTCTTTTATCGTGATGGGTATCAAATTCGGGTCAATTATCTTTTTGCGTTGTATATCTTCGCGTCGGTGTTAATCGCTCGAATTGCGATCGAGTCGGGGCGAGCGTACGCCATGACGTATACCGTCATACTCGGTCTGGCGATGATGCTCGTGATCAATCGCTTCGCCGTGTTTCAAGGGCCGTTGGCCATCTTTTCTCCCCTGATCAATCTTGGGCTCTTGGGGCTCGTGGGATATTTGGCGGATCGGATTGTCTTCGATTGCACTTTGGTAGAAGCGGACCGAGATACATCGGGCGAAGGCTTGCTTCAGTCACTCGGACTAGTGAAAAGTGATCTTACAAAGGAATCAACGGCAACTCGTAAACGCAAAAGAAAACATAACCCTGGAGTAACGATTCTTTATTTCGCGCTGCTGGCAATTCCTCTTTACGGCATTGGCCAGCTCTTTTTGCCAGCAGGCAATGATGCCATCCGTCGCTCCGCACTCTATCTGTTATTCGGCTATTTCTTCTGTTCCTTCGCATTGTTGGTCACTACCAGCTTTCTTGGGTTGCGCCGTTACCTCAATGATCGAGGCGTAGAAGTACCGACTCAATTCAGTGCAACTTGGTTGAGTTTGGGATTGATTGGGACGCTCGTATTTTTGGGACTCTGCTTGTTCCTGCCATTGCCTGGACGGCAGTTTGGTCTATTTGAGTTACCCTTTGACGTTAAAGCCATGGATGGACTCACCGCGAGTCGATGGGGCTGGGGCAACGAAGGAGCAGAGAACTCTAATCCAGGTGATCCGCAAACGACTCAAACTTCTCCACAATCCAACTCATCCACTTCGCAAGATGGTTCAGGAGGCCAGAGCAGTTCGGGCCAGGGCAGTTCAGGTCAAAGCAGTTCAGGTCAGAGCGGTTCAGGCCAAAGCAGTTCAGGCCAAAGCAGTTCAGGCCAAAGCAGTTCAGGCCAAAGCAGTTCAGGCCAAAGCAGTTCAGGCCAGAGCAGTTCAGGTCAGAGCGGTTCAGGCCAAAGCGGTTCAGGTCAGAGCGGTTCAGGTCAAAGCAGTTCAGGCCAGAGCAGTTCAGGCCAGAGCGGTTCAGGTCAGAGCGGTTCAGGTCAAAGCAGTTCGGGCCAAAGCGGTTCAGGTCAAAGCGGTTCAGGCCAGAGCAGTTCAGGTCAAAGCAGTTCGGGTCAAAGCAGTTCAGGCCAAAGCGGTTCAGGCCAAAGCAGTTCGGGTCAAGACAGCACCAATAACAACTCTGCGAGTTCGTCCCAGTCTCAACAATCAGGTAGTTCGGTATCGTCCCCTTCTAAAGCGAGCGAGGGCCAAAAAAACGACGGCTCTTCGTCTGAATCGAATTCGAAAAGTGGTTCAGATTCCAGTTCTATGGAAACTAAAGCGGAGCAGCCCCCTGAGTCAGAGCAGCCATCGCAGCCTCAGTCAACGCCACCGTCAAGTTCCAGTTGGTTCAATTTTGATCTTGGTTCTTGGTTAGGCGTTTTGTTCAAGTGGATCACGATTGCCATTTTGATTGGAGTCGTTGCCTACTATGCTGTGAATCATCGTGATGAGTTGGTCAAGCTGTGGCGCGAATTTCTCAAATGGTGGAATGGTCTTTGGGGGATTCGCGACGATGACACATTACCCGACCTAGAGCAAAGTCAGGCCAATCGTCCTACTCGCCGCGCTTTTGCATCCTTTGCGAATCCCTTTCGGCGCGGTGGTAAGTTGGAATTGGCGGAGATCATTCGCTATACGTTCGATGCTATGGAAGCCTGGGGGGCTGAACGTGGTCTGGAGCGAAAGGGCGAAACGACGGCTGAGGAATACGTACGGGCTTTAGGGGCGTTACTGCCGAAAAACAAGGAAGATTTGGCGGGTTTTTCGAACGCCTACACTCGGCTAGCGTATGCCGGAAATCGCCCGGTTTCACTTGATCCCGCTGTGATTCAGCGGATTTGGCAATCGATGGAGCAGCAGGTTTCCGCACCTTCTACGATTCAGACAGCCTGATACAATACGCCGTCGGAATAGGGTGGGGAGCACTGGGCCGTTAGCCTTTGGTTTTTCTCCGTTTTGAGTTTTCCCCCCTCATTCTTCGAGAATCTTACGAAAGGGGATAGCTGTGTC
>JBILTA010000519.1:0-4438 GCA_044371785.1 Pirellulaceae bacterium
GATTTTACGATCTTGCACGGAACGATCAGGACTTACATCCAAGCGTAGATCGGCGGCACGTTTGTTGGCATCGGGACCATGGCAAGCAAAACAACGATCTGCCAAAAGAGGGCGTATATCGCGATTGAACTGTATTGCGGTCGAATCCTTGAACGCCGTTTCTTGCCCCAAGACATGATTCGACAGGAGCATCCATAAGAATAAAACTGTCCTCGTTCTCTGGCTCAAACTGAAAATGAACCGATCCGACTTGCTGCCTCGTAGCCAGCGCGGATTGTTCGCAACATGTAAATCGAGAGAGCACATAGATTTTGGCCTCAGGCTATGCCCGCACGCGCGTGATTTGTTTGCCCACTAGGTCCGCCTCGGAGAGGTGGACCTAGTGGGCGTATAGACGTGGGATAATTGACCCATTATCCAATGTCGGTGATTTGTTTTTCCCAGGCGGGATCATATTCACGTCGCCACAACTTCTGTTGATTCTCGTCATAGAGAACTTTGCCGTTGGTCGCGTCGGTCAATACGGTTGCTCCCGTTCGATGTGCGATGTTACCCAAATGACACAACAATGTACTCTTATGGCCTTCGAGGATCGGCTGATGGAGCTTTTTGGGATCATTAGCGCGAACGGCCGCAATCATGTTCTCAAGATGCTGTTTCTGGCCCCAGCCGCTACCTTTCACCTCTTCTACCAGTTTGTTTTTCACGTCATAAACTTTGTAGTTACCGTCGCCATCCATTTCGAGATAGCCCTCTGTTCCATAGAAAGCGGCGAACGGTCCAAGCGGTGTCTGGCTACATGACAAACCTTGGTAGGTGATCTGCTTGCCGTCTGCAAACTCAAACGCCACCTGATGCGTGTCAGGTGTCTCTTGATCGTCTTGATAGCAGTAACGACCACCTGAGCTAACTGTGCGAAGCGGATAGTCGACACCTAAGCCCCAACGGCACAGGTCAAGCCCGTGTGGGCCATTATTGCCTAACTCCCCATTACCCCAATGCCAGAACCAATGCCAGTTATAATGCACCACGTTATCTTGATACGGACGTTTAGGAGCTGGACCTTGCCATAGATCATAATCGAGGTAGGGAGGTGGTGATGTCGGTTGACTTTTGCCAATCGATCCGCGCATGCGATTATAAAAAGTGCGTGCTAGATATACTTTCCCAATAGCACCAGATCGTACTTTGGCAATCGCCTGTTGAATCTCAGGCGCACTGCGACGTTGGTTGCCCACTTGAACACAACGTTGATAACGCTCGGCCGCTTGGATCATCCATTCCCCTTCCGCCGGATTATGGCTAGTGGGTTTCTCGACATAGACATGCTTACCTGCCTTGCAGCCGAGGATCGTCGCTGGTCCGTGCCAATGATTGGGAGCTGCACACACCAAAAGATCAACCGACTTATCGTCAAGAATTTTCCGGAAGTCCGTGATGGGTTCGGCTGAGCTACCATTATCTGCAAGAACTTTGGCGCCAGCTTTGGCGCGATTTGAATCGGTATCGCAAGCATACTTGATCGTAATACCGGGCATGGTAACCAAGTCGCGAGCTAGATCGAGACCACGAGATAACCCCATGATGCCAATCACAACCGGTGGCACGTCGTTGAGCCCTTCTTTTTCTTGGGCCAATGCAGTCGACATTGGGCCGAGCGATGATGCGGCGACGGCAACCTGGGCAACAGCAGTGTTGGCTATTGCGGTTTGCAAAAATTGGCGGCGGTCAAACATAACAGCAATCCTTCAGCATGGAGGGTTAGCAAGGAGTGTGATAGAAGAGCGAAGCGTGGCTTGGTAGGATAATGGCCGCAACTTCGAACCCATCAGCGGCGATTGTTTTTCCCAGGAGGGAAAGTTTGGACACATCCCATTTTAACCGTTTTGCTCGCTGGCGAAGAGTCACTTCTTCTCCAAATGGCCATATTTTGACAAATGCCCAGGTATGGTCTGCCGACGGAAACTGGATTTATTTCGACGTTCGTAGCGATCGACATGGGACCATTTTTGATGGACAAGTAATCCGTCGAGTTCACGTAGCAACGGGCGTTGAGGAGACTGTCTATCAAGCTCCCAACCGTTCGTGCTGCGGCGTGGTCTTGTCGCACCCCAGCGAAGAGAAAATTGTATTCATTCAAGGGCCCGAGTACCCCAATAATGCTTGGAGTTACGGGCCCTCTCGACGCAGTGGAGCACTGCTCCGTATTGGCCAGACTTTCTCAGAAGTGCTTGATGCACGCGATATGGTCGAACCTTTCACTGCAGGAGCTCATCGCGGTGGTTCCCATGTGCATCAGTTTTCGCCGCAAGGGGATTGGATCAGCTTTACCTACGAAGATGAATATCTCGATTCGCTTGCACGTCGAGGTGTGGCTGTTGAGAAGAACCAACGAAACATCGGGATTGCGGTGCCCCGACTTGATGTTTCTGTGAAGCCCCGACATCCCCGCAATCAATCCGCTGGGCATTATACTTTTTTATGCACGGAAACTTGTGCTGAACCCGAGCCTGGAAGCGATCAAATCCAACGGGCGTATGAAGAATCTTGGCTTGGAATCAACGGCTATCATCGAGCGGATGGTACGACGCAGCAGCGTGCGTTAGTATTCTTGGGCGATACGATAAGGAAGGATGGACGAAAGTCGACAGAGTTGTTCATCGTGGATATTCCCGAAGATGTGGTTGCCTGCGATCAATGGTACCGAGCGCGAAATTCAGCAATCCGCCAGCGATTAAGGCCATGCCCTGAGATTCAGCAACGTCGTTTAACCTACCTGATGGATGAGAGCGAACCTGGTTTGCAGGGTACACGTTTCTGGCCCCGCTCGACGCCCGATGGAGCCTATGTGTTTGTGCTGAAAAAAGATCCGAACGGGGTAGTTCAATTTTGGCGAGTGCGCACTATTGATGGTAAATCCGAGCAATGGACATCAAACGCCTACGACATTAGTTCGGCATTTACAGTCAGTTCAGATGGTCGGTGGTTGGCACATGTTATGAACGGCGAAGTATGTGTCACAAGTTGTATCGATGGTCGTACAATTAGTCTAAGGGGCCCATTTACCGGTGAGGAAGCTCCATTGCCAGAAGCTGTTGTATGGAATCCCACCGGCACAGCAATTGCATTTGTTAGTCCTCAGCGAATCGATGGGAAAAGTTATAACCAGATTTTTGTTTTGGATGTGGATCGAACTGCTTTGGACAACGCATGATCAATGCGGGTTTGTTCAATACAAATTGTTACAACATGATTGTTATCGGATAAGACTCAACTCGGAACGGGATGGTTTGTTATGCGTAAAATTCGGCTGGTCATGATCGGCTTACTTTTGTTTCTCTTTGGGCCGCATATCCATGTAGCCGAAGCTCAGCAAGCAAAGCCCAATATCATCGTCATTCTGTGCGATGATTTAGGTATTGGCGATGTTTCTTGTTTAAACTCCAACGGTAAGATTGTTACGCCAAATATTGATGCCTTGGCAAAGGGTGGGATGAAGTTTACCGATGCGCATAGCAGCTCAGCGGTTTGTACGCCAACACGTTATGCATTGTTGACGGGAAGGTACAACTGGCGATCTCGATTGCAGAAAGGCGTGCAAGGTGGAATGAGTCCACCTTTGATTGCAGCGGATCGTGTTACGATCGCAGGTATGTTAAAGGAAGAAGGGTATTGGACAGCTTGTGCAGGAAAATGGCACTTAGGTTTAGAATGGCAATTGAAGGCTGATAGTAAACGATTTCAGGATGGCATCGAGGCTGGGCAAGCTGGATGGAGTGTCGATTTTGAAAAGCCCTTTTTGAACGGTCCAACGGCACGTGGGTTTGATGCCTACTTTGGGATTTCGGCTTCCTTGGATATGGTGCCGTATACGTTTTTACGCAACGATCGAGTGGTCGAGCTACCGACGGTGGATAAAGATTTTCCAATGATGCTGGGGCGGGCAAATGGAAAGACGCGACGTGGGCCCGCTGCAGAAAAGTTCGAAGCGAATCAAGTGCTGGATGCATTAACCAATCAATCGATCCAGTGGATAGACGAGCGATCAGCAGCATCGAAGCAGGGGGAGCCCTTTTTCATCTACATACCTTTTGCATCACCCCATACACCGATTGTGCCGACAGCAGCTTGGCAGAATAAAAGCGGGATCAATCATTACGCGGACTTTGTGTTAGAGACCGATGCAGCAGTAGGTCGGATAATGGATAAGTTAAAGTCGGAAGGTTTGTTAGAGAACACTTTAGTGTTTTTCACCAGCGACAATGGTTGTTCGGATCAAGCGGATTTCAAGACGTTGCAAGCAGCGGGCCATGACGCTTCGGCGGGTTATCGTGGCTTTAAATCCAAAGCATATGAAGGTGGGCATCGGGTCCCATTCATTGCGCATTGGCCTGCGGTAGTACCAGCAGGTACAACCTGTGATGCACTAGTTGGCTTG
>JBILTA010000520.1:0-4437 GCA_044371785.1 Pirellulaceae bacterium
TGTTCGGCGAGGCATTCAAAAATTGGGAAGCCACAACGGGGAAGTTTCTACCCCGATTTCGCAGAAAAACGTCGCATGAGCAATTGAGCTGATCCGCACAGCCTCAAACCTTGAGCACACTTTCTGACGTCACTCGCACAGTAAAAAGGGCGTAAATCTCTGGAATTGCGCTGGGCACGCAATTTGCAACTCTTAGCCAGAATCCCAGCCTCGAACTTTATGATGTCCCATCCCGTCTCGGATTGCATCATCCCCGGAGTTCCTTTGCGATGAGCCTCACCTCTACTTTCGTTCTCCCGATTGCTAAGCCATGGATCCCTTTGCTGTGGTTTTGGATTTTGATTCTTATGCCGAAATCCGTTACATACGGATTTCAGTTGGAGACCGTTTCCACACGCTGTGTGCTTGTCGAGTTCTATTACGATTCGTCTCAAGCGAGTCATAACACGGCCCTCAACGAGCTCCAACAATACATCGAAAGCAAGCCGGGTCTTGAACTTGTGACACGCGATCTCCAGTCGCACGACAAAAATCAACAGCGACTTATAAAGCTGTCTGAGCATTTCAAGTTTGATAAGCAACGGACACCGGTTCTCTATACATGCAATCGAATTATTCATCCCTTGGAGACCGAACAGACCTGGAAGAATATGCTTGAAGATGCGTTGGTTTTGGACGTTTACACGCGAATAGGTTGCTCTCGCTGTATAGCGGCGAAGAAATACTTGGAGCAATTGGTTAAACGTTATCCCGCTTTCAAAGTGCGTTATCGTGAATTAACCAACGATGTGCATGCCCGAAGTGACCTAGATCAACTGGTGGATCGTTTTAAGCGAGCTGCCACGAGTACTCCTGTGTTTCATTTTATGGATAGCTTGATCGTGGGCTTCGATCAGGAGAGCACTAGCGGCCCAAGAATCGAGGGGGTCCTAAAGAAATGGACTGTAGAATGCACTCCGAAAAAGAAGGAACCTAAACCAACCACAAAACCGGCATCAGCCTCAACAGATCAGGTCTCGGGGGTGACCGAGTTACTCCCTTTTTAATTGGGCAGGCTGATCCCTGCCTCTCGCTGTGCCACTCCATGAGTATCGTTTTCTTTGGAGCCGCGAACAACGCTTCGCTGATCGCTTACCCTCATCCACAACAACCCACTGACACTGACACTGACACTGAGTTCGAGTTACCGATTGGAGACGATACCACCTCTGAAGAAACAAATGGGGGTGTTTCTGAAGAAGATGAAACGATAACAGTTCCCATTTTTGGAAGCCTTAATGCGGGTAAACTGGGGCTCCCCTTGTTTACGATTACCATAGGGCTCGTCGACGGCTTTAACCCATGTGCGATGTGGGTCTTGCTGTTCTTGTTATCAATTCTGGTCAATGTAAAAGATCGCCGTAAGATACTGCTGATTGCTGGAACATTTGTCTTCATCAGCGGTTTGGCGTATTTCGTTTTCATGGCCGCATGGCTTAACGTCTTTCTTTTCATCGGCTATCTTCGCGGCATACAAGTTGCCCTAGGTGTCTTGGCCATCGTCGTCGGCACGATCCATATCAAGGACTTCTTTGCATTTAAGAAAGGGATTTCGCTCTCTATCCCCGAATCAGCTAAGCCTGGCATTTATCAAAGAGTTCGTAATATCGTCACTGCCGAGAACATGACCGGAGCCCTTATTGGCAGTATGGTTCTGGCCGTACTGGTCAATATTGTAGAACTGCTTTGCACCGCTGGACTGCCCGCACTTTACACGCATATCCTCACGATGCACAAACTTCCGCAATGGCAAAACTACGCCTATCTCATTCTCTACAACGTTGCCTATATGTTTGATGATGGCTTGATGGTTCTGGTCGTGACTTGGACACTTTCAAAGTCCAAACTCCAAGAAACCCAAGGGCGATGGCTGAAGTTGATCAGCGGCTTGGTAATCGTCATTCTGGGCTCGCTGATGATTTTTAAACCCGATTGGCTGCACTAAGGATTTTTGACACCACAGGTTTGTATCGGCATATAGCGCGAGCTCAAAGTTTTCTAAACGACACCCAGATGATAAAACCAACGAATGCTGCACCACCACCGTGGTGCAGCATTTACTTGTCGAACTATTGCCCCACGAGATTCTCGCGCACAAACAAGACGGTGGCATAGAATTGGAAGTCGGCATTATTCTTCTTACGGAATCCATGCCCTTCATCTTTTGCCATGAGATACCAAACCCTACCTTTGTTCTCTTTAACTTTATCACGCATTTGTTCCGCTTCGCTCAGGGGTACACGTGGATCATTTCCCCCTTGCACAATAAACAGTGGCTTGGTGATCTTCGAAGCGTTATTGAGAGGCGCAATCTTTTCAAAGAACTCAGCTAACTTGGGATCGCGTTCATCACCATATTCAACTCTTCGCAAATCACGGCGATAGCTCTCCGTGTTTTTCAAAAAAGTTCCGAAATGCGATATCCCAACGACATCCAAAGAACAGGTGATACGTTGATTGTAGTGCGTCGCTACGGCAAGCGTCATGTAACCCCCATAACTTCCACCCGTCACCATAATTTTTGACGCATCTAAATCGGGCTGAGCGGCGATCCAATCCAACAAGGCCCCAATGTCGCGAACGGAATCTTCACGCAATAGACCGTTATCGAGCTTAAGAAAGGACTTTCCGAAGCCCGCGGAACCGCGCACGTTCGGATAAATCATGGCTACACCGAGCTCATTGATAAAGTAGTTGTTACGCCCCAAGAAAATCGGCCGTGTTTGCCCTTCTGGACCGCCATGTATATTGATGATAACAGGTCGCTTACCAGGAAACTTACCCTTGGCTGGAGCATAATAGAAACCGCTGATCTCTTTATCGTCGAAACTCTTCCAGCGAATCAGTTCGGGCTCCACTAAGTCAGCGGCCACCAAGCCGCCCAGTTCACTTTCGGTCCAACGTACTGCAGCTTCTTTCGCTGTTGGCTTAACAACGTAGACATCTGAGTTGGATTGCGCGGATGCAAACGTAACAGCAAACACACTTCCGTCCGAATGCCATTTACAGCCGCCACATACGCCCTTAGGCAAATTGTCGATCGCCTGATACTTTCCGGTTTCGCAGTTCAACAGATAAAGCTTCGACACACCAGCTTCGTTGGCAGCAAACACCATCGACTGGCGATCGGGGGAAAACTCAAAGAACTCAATATCCCAAGGAATCTCCTTGGTGATCGACTGCAGGGTCTTGGTTCCCAAATCCATTTGGGACAATTCGAGGAATTCACCATGAACATCCGAGGTCACATAAATGGACTTACCATCGGCAGAGAACTTAGCATCGGCAATTGAGACTTCACCTCGAAACTCAACTACCTTTGCTTTTGACTTCTTCTCGATATCAACCAACCAAAGATGGCTGCTATTGATCGAGAGCCGCTCCAGTACTAATAGCTGCTTGTCGTCACTAGACCAATCAGCAACGCCCCAACCGCCACCTTGGAGTTCTAGCAACAATTGATTCGACTCAGGCTTGGCAGGGTCCATTAACCAGAGATCTCGATCGGCACCATTCCTTCGAGTGGATGAATAAACGACTTGCGTCTTAGCGTTGTTCCATAGAAGCCCGCCGTTTTGAGAACGCCCTCCGTCGGTGAGTAATGTCACATCGCCAGTGGCCACATCAAAACGATAGAGCTGTGAGAACTCATTGCCCCCCGTGTCTTTGCTGAAAATGAAATACTTACCCGACTTTGGATCGTACGTCGCTCCGCCAACCGGTTCGTTAAAAAAAGTGAGTTGACTTCGGGCACCTAAAGGTTGAATGACCCGGTGCACTTGATTGGAATTACCGAAGCGGGTCGAGATTAACATCTCATGCTGAGTAGGATGCCAATCGAGAAGCCCCGCCCCACGGGCCTCGGTATACTTGCGAACTTCATCTGCAATTCCAGCGGGAATCGCAGGTATTCCATCGACCACAAGATTTTCAGTCGCATTGATGGTAGGTCCCTGCGCCAAGGCGGGTAGCGACAAAAAACTTGCAGCAAGCCCTGCGCAGAAAATTCGAAGTTGTTTGATCATAGTTGTATTCTCACACGGCGAGTCGTCGGAGCAATTTCAAAACACAAGGATAATGGACACAAGGACAAGGCATATTTGCAACGTGCGGCGATTCATCCTAGTTGGCCAATTCGCAAAAAAACACCAGTCCCCACTGAATCACTGAATCACTGAATCACTGAATCACTGAATCACTGAATCACTGAATCACTGAATCACTGAATCACTGAATCACTGAATCACTGAAAACTGAACCACTAAATCACAGCATATCAATTGGATCGATGTCGATCACCCATTGAATATCTTCTGGTGTTTTGATTTCCGTAGATACTTGCCTTAGGATTCGGTTCAGGATTTTTGATTCGCTTGATTGTAGAAGCAGATGCTGGCG
>JBILTA010000521.1:0-4430 GCA_044371785.1 Pirellulaceae bacterium
AACCACTTTGCTCGCTGATTTCGTCTATGGGCTATCGGAAGACAGGCGTTTTTTGCCTGTCCAGAGCCGGAAGCCCAAAAGCTTAGGGGCGAACCACATTTCCGTCAACGCCAAATTCAATTCAGTCTTTCAGAACTGTTTTGGTGGTGGGCGTGGGAGTGTACTCGCCAGCCCCTAGGAGACGGAAGGGGGTTGCTACAAAAGATGTTCAAAAATCTTCATTTTTGCCCATCCTTGGTCAGCAAGGGAATTCACCGGTTATCGTCTAATCACGCTCAGTGGATTCACAGGCCGCAGTTTAGCCCAAAAACTTCCCGTACCCACCCCATCTTCAACCCATCACCAACCGACCAAGCCACCCCTATCCCCCACCAATCCCATAACTCGCGTAATCCCCATGAATTACACCGATTCGCAGAACAACCCCTCCAGCCCCCCCTCTAGAAACTAAAACCTTCCGCATCCTCTGCGGGTGCCGGCTGATATCCCGATGGTTCCATCGAACACCCAGCTCGCCCCTGACTCAACGACCGAATCGCTGTCGAATAACCAAACAGCTCCTTGAGGGGAGCTTTGGCCGTCACTACAGTCAAGGTTCCACGCGATTCCGTCTTTTCGATCATCGCCCGTCGCTGCTGCAAATCCCCCACGATCTCACCCATGTAGTCGTCGGGGGTCGTGATCTCTAAATGCATCACCGGCTCGAGGAGCACCGGCCCAGCGGCCTCCATCGCCTTTTCAAAGCCATCATTGGCCGCAATACGGAACGCCACCTCGTCAGACCCCTCGACACTACACGTGCCCCCCAACAACGATAGCTTCATTCCAGTCAACGGAAAACTTCCAATCATTCCGCCACCTTGGCCGCGATGCCGCAGTTCCTCCATTGCTGCCAGGCGGAAATTATCCGGCAAAGTCGCATCTCCAGCCGCCAAATCAAACACAACCACCGGAGCGCTTGGATTGGCCATCGGTTCCATCTTCAGCCGGACCTCGGCAAACATCTGCTGAGATCCAATTTGCCGCTGACACTTACCAACCACCTCAACCGCCTTGCCAATGGTCTCACGATAACTGACACGCGGTTTATAAAACTTGACATTCAACCGAAAATCACGTGTCAGCCGATGCTTAATCACTTCCAAATGCAACTCACCCATACCGCTGATCAATGTCTGGCCTGACTCTGCATTCTCCGCCGCCTTAAGCGTCGGATCCTGACGCTGCAACATCTCCAGCACTTCCGCTAACTTCTTACGCTCTGTTGTGTTTTCAGGCTCGATCGCCATCGACAACACTGTTTGGGCGAACTGAATAGACGGGAGCTCAATGGGGTTTTGCGTTTCACAAAGCGTATCACCCGTAATCGAATGACGAGGCCCAATCGCACACACAATGTCACCCGCTGAAACGGAATCGATCTGCCCTTGCTTATCTTTTTTGGTCGCATGAATTTGCCACAACTGCGCGACATTCTCTTTTTCGTCGCGATTGGGACAGTAAACTCGGGAGTTCGACTTAAGCGTCCCCGAGTAACATCGAATCCAATAAAGATCGCCCGTTTTTGCCGGCAAAATCTTGAAGACCAAGCCACAAAACGGATCTTTCGGCGACGGAGCTCGCTTCTCACCCTTCTCTTTCTTTTTCGGATTCACGCCTTCCACAGCAGGTCGATCCAAGGGGCTTGGCAAATAGTAGGTCACGGCATCCAACACAGGCTGCACACCACTACCATGCAATGCGGACCCGCACAAAACGGGCTGTATCTTGCGAGAAATACACGCCTCGCGCATCACACGCCGAACCATCTCCATAGGAATCTCTTTCTCCTCGAAAGCCAACTCCATCATCTCGTTGCTCAATGGATAAAGAGCCTCGAGCATAACACCCCGCCACCCCTTGGCATCATCCAATAGCTCCTCCGGAATGGGCTCAGACTTAACACCTCGGCGATCCTCCCCTTGATTGAATGTCAACATTTGCATTTCAATCAAATCGATAACGCCGCGAAACGGATCTTTCGTATGAGAGGGACCTTGCCCAACTGGAATCTGAATCGCAACCGGATTCGCATTGAGACGCGGCTCAATCTCCTCGAGCACCCGATAAAAATCAGCCCCTTCGCGATCGAGCTTATTAATAAACACAACGCGTGGTACGTTGTATTTATCGGCCTGACGCCAAACCGTTTCACTTTGCGCCTCAACTCCCTCACGGCCACTAAAGACCACCACAGCTCCATCAAGCACACGCAAACAACGCTCCACCTCAGCTGTAAAATCGACGTGACCAGGCGTATCCAGCAAGTTCACCGTCGACTGCTTCCAGTTAAACGTAACGCAGGCCGCGAAGATCGTAATCCCACGCTCCTGCTCTTCAGGATCGTCGTCCGTTTCGGTGGTACCCGAATCGACCGAGCCGGCCTTATGCTTGGCGCCGCTCAAATACAGCATCTGTTCGGTCACGGTGGTCTTTCCCGCGTCGATATGGGCAATGATTCCGATGTTGCGGAGCGATTCTAGTGTGCGTTGCATAGTTATTTTCGCTGTAACATTTGAAGACGAAAAAAGCCGCCATAGGACACCCAATAAAAGGTGTTTCTACGCGGCTTGAAGTGTACTCGATATTGAAAGACAGGCGAAGGAGATGCTCGAAACCGAGCTTACCACGCGAAGTGAGCGAACGCCTTGTTGGCTTCTGCCATACGATGGGTCGCTTCGCGTTTAGCCATGGCGGTGCCTTCCTTGCGATAGGCCGCCATGACCTCTTCTGCTAGTTTCAAATAGGTCGCTCGACCCTTCTTTTCGCGAACAGCGGCCAACATCCAGCGAATTGCCAAAGATTGCTGACGATTGCGATTCACTTGCATTGGCACCTGGTACGAAGCACCACCAACTCGCTTGCTGCGAACTTCGATGTAAGGCTTTACGTTTTCAACGGCCTGTTCGAATACTTCGATCGCTGGGCGATCCTTGATCTTGCGACCAATTTCTTCGATGGCATCATAAAAAACAACTTGAGCGGTGCTCTTCTTACCGTCGTACATCAAACAGTTGATGAACTTAGCAGCCAAAAGCGAATTGAAGCGTGGATCTGGTCGCAACTGTGTGCGGCTGGCAGTAATCTTGCCCATGGTTATGTTTACCGAAAACGGATCTGATTAAACGAAGTAAATTCTAACCTGACTGACGACATCAAAGGCCATGGCAATACAACACCCATTGCCTCGATGCAACTTCTAAGCACATTAGTCCAAAAACTAAGACTTCTTCGCACCGTAGCGGCTGCGAGCTTGCTTTCGGCCATTGACGCCCAATGTATCGCGAGCTCCACGTACCACTTGATAACGAACCCCTGGAAGGTCGCGAATACGACCACCACGGACCAAAACGATCGAGTGTTCCTGAAGGTTGTGACCTTCACCTGGAATATACACGGTCACTTCTTTGCCGTTGCTCAAACGAACACGGGTAATCTTTCGAAGAGCCGAATTAGGCTTCTTCGGAGTCATCGTCTTCACTTGCAAGCAAACACCTTGCTTGAAAGGACATTTTTCCAAAACAGCCGACTTGGATGCCTTCTTCTGCAGTTGACGGCCGCGTCGGATTAACTGATTGATCGTTGGCATGTTATCTCAAATGTCAAAACGTCTATCGGAACTTTAAGCTTTACCTGGAAATTTGCCACATAGTACCAGAGGTGGGAGTCGAACCCACACGTCCTTACGGACACAGGATTTTGAATCCAGCGCGTCTGCCATTCCGCCACTCTGGCAATTTCTCAGCTTTAACTTTGCCTGTGATGTGCACTTTCAGGTTACAAACCAATAAAGACACCCGGCCTTTATCGCCTTTTACACCCTCACCACTTGAACAGAGCGACGAAAACCCTCCAAAAGGGTTAATTTGGGGCCACATCAGCTTCAAGTAGCACGAAAGGTACCACAGAGAATTCGGGAGTGTAACCAAGACTCCCCACATCCAGCAAGCCCTAAGCGAACGTTTCGTAAAGAAAGTCTTCCGCTTACCAGTCAATATCCGCCATCTCTCCAGACTCCTCCATTACATTATACCCATAAATCATATCACTCCCATTCTCCCCATGGCTCTCATGGCTCCCTCTATTCTCTCCACCACCCAACATCTCTCCTCGCCCCACTCCCAATTCCATCCTTCGATTTCCACGAAAATCTCAGACTCTCTGGCAGTGTTCTCGCTAAGTACCGTTGCTTTGCACGCCTACTTTCATACACTACCTGCAAGTATCCTCGGTGGACTTCGCTTAGTTATCTTTAGCTAGCGATTTCGGTTCCCAAAAGACAGCCGATTTCGCACACTATTGCCCCCCCTCTGTGATGGAAACGACCCGTCCCATGGCTGAAATTGCCGGCAACCCAACCACTTTCTTCGGCAGAAACGAATTCCTGATTC
>JBILTA010000061.1:0-13944 GCA_044371785.1 Pirellulaceae bacterium
CTCGAACCGTTTCTTACATACAGGCTGGAATCGCCCTGCTCAAAGCGGTGACAGGTGCGGACAACCTCTGGCGCAATGATACCGCGCAAGCTTGGGCAACACATACCGGTGGAGATTTGACGGCTCGCGGCAATGCGCAGCGTGGATTGGCTAATGCATCGAGTCTATTGGCAGATGCTTCACGAGCCTCGATCGCAGAACTCAAAGCGCAGTGGTGGCAGACCGAAACCCCCAACTATCTGCAATGGAGTATCGACATTGGCGCGATCGAAACCACCTACACCGATGACACGACGGACAACATTTTGCAGCGCGCCATGGGCGTCAAAAACGCTGGTGTGAAATATGCCAAGGACGTGGGCAAATCCATCCAAGATTATGATGTTGCCACGGCGGCGGCACGTGAAGAATACATCAGCAAGCTGATGACCATCGCTAAGTCTATTGGCGACACATTATTGGATGCCGAGCGCGATAAGGAGATTGCGCTGGCCGATGCAGAACTTCAAAAGCAACTCACCGGCAACGAATCGGCTTATTCCAGTGCCGTCCAAGCTGCCAACGATGCGTATACCAATACAACCACCAGCGCAGAAGCATCTCGCAAGAGCCAAGCGCAAACTGCGCGGTCGACGATGAATACGAAGTTGTCGGACGAATTGAAGAATAAAGAAGCGGACATCGCAGCCGCTGAGCGTGAATACGATCAAACGGTTGCTTCTCTCGATGCACAGTATGGTTCAGCATCATCCAACGGCGACACAGGCGTCGAAGGGGCCACTCGCCGCAGCGCGATCAAGACTCGCGACGCGCAGTACTACGCCGCCCGCGACACCTCCTGGGCCAACACCCTCAGCGCCTCGACCACTCTAGGCACCACACCTTGGACCGTGAAAGCCATCACCGCCGCAAATGGTCAAGCGGCTTATTCAACCTCACGTGCTAGCGCCCAGGAAGCCCATGATGCCGCCATGCTCGATGCAATCGAAGATTGGAAACTCTCCAGAAACGAATCACTCACCGACTTACTCTTCACCGAAGGCCAATCCCGCGAAACCTATAACGTCGCTACTTCGAATGTGTATGCGAACTGGGAAAACGGGGTTGGGAATCTCATTTTGCAGGAACCCGCTGGTAGCTCCTACCCGTCTCCTGTATCTCGGCGCAAAGAACATACTCGAAATTCGGACGAGAATGCGTTTCAGTTTGTTCGTTTCTTTGGTGAGGAGAATGAAAGTGAAAATGAACCTAAAACAGGTAATGCTGGAAGCCAAAGTGGTCTTCCCGATTCACTTCCAGATCCCAGTCACGAAGTAGCTGTTGTAGTTCCACCGAAATTCATCATTCCTCCGATCAGAATGACCAAACAGGAATACGAGCAATTCGTTTCAGGGTTGAAGAATGGTGATATCGCGCTGGAAGAAATTTCTCTGCCGGTTGAAGGCATGCATCCAAAGATGATTCAGTTTGTTGGCGAAAACCGCGAACTATACTTAGCGTTTACTCGTCAGTATGGCTTTGCGTACCAACACAAACTTAACGCACTTTTCAATATGGGCTTCGACGTCCATGTTGGTGGCCGCCATGTCATGAACTGGGCCTCTGGCAACATTGAGATGACGAACATCTATGTCGACACCTCAACTTTCTTTGTGCCGTCCTATCATGAAACGACGGCCGAGAGAATGAAAGACATTATCGACTTCATCGCAACCAAGCATGAAGGAGTTAAGTCCCCGGTTTTGCGAGCAGGAGATTTCGCTGTTTGGTACAATCCCAATCAAACGATAATCCAAAGCGGATCGTTGGTTGACACCAATATCTACAATCTGGCGACTCAGGTTGCAGAGGACGCGGCGACTGAATTAATATTGTAAGTGAGCGGCACCAAGCTGGCTGCTCTAAGCGGTGGGGCCGCTATGCAAGGTGGCGGAGCTGCTCTGCATGGTGGCGCCGAAGCCGGGTCAGTCGGACTGGCAGCGATCATGTGGTGGTTTAGGAACCGCCGGGCCGCAAAGACGCAAGTAAGAATCTTTGGAAAGCCGCAGGTAACCAGCCAGGTGCACGCTCAAATGATTTTTAATTGGGCAACGGACATGGCCAACTCCGGCAGTTACAGTACTGTGTTCATGCACAGCAAATGGTCAACGATCCTTGCTGGCACTGGAGTAAAGGTAACTCCGAACCGTTTGCCGGACATCGCGGGGATTCGGCTTGATGGAAAAATCGACATCATTGAGATCGCTTCATTGTCGGATGGCCTGACAAACTTACTTGAACGTAACAAGATTATCTGGAATCAACTACCCGCTCATCTTCGAGGCGACATTATCATTATCGATCAGCTTGGAAATTGGTCAAAGGTGTTTCCATGAGTGTTAATCGTGAACGCTTACCTTCGTGTTTAGGAAAAGTAAATGCAGTTATTACATCAACAAACGAATCGAATTTGCGAATCTACAAAATTGGTTGTACTTGCGGGAGTTATGAGCAAAAGTTGCTTGGTTACCCGTTAGAATCGCAATCGATGCCTAGCAAAACGGTTTTCGTTGGCCCCTTGTCCATTGAATGTCCCTCGTGCGGGAAACGGATGTTGTTCTTCGATTCGGAACATCACGGTTATGATGGTGAGCACAACTCAAGTGTTGCGATGAGCGGAACGGGCGAACCTCAGCATTGGATTTGCCCGACATGTGATAATTCGATATTCGAGATTGAAGTTTGTATGACGTACAATGTTGAACCTGACGAAGAGTATATTGTACGCCAAGAAGACTTTTTTAGTGAAATTGCGGTATTCTGCAAATGCACTAATTGCAGCGAGAAATTCAACGTAACTTCGATCACTTGCATCTAAACCGGTCGGACAGTGAACGTTCCGGACGTGGAATCGCATCAAGTCCGATTGAGTCTCAGTAGTCGTCCATGTAGGTACTGCACGGTCCGCGCGCGATGTTGGGGGCAAATATATAGCCTAGCGCGATCCCAAGTTCTTTGGTAGACCATTGCTCTATGCAAGAGTGTAGAATCAAAATGGTTGCAGCGTCTTGTAGAGAGGAGTTCTTACCGGAGAATAGTCATAGCGAAGTCTGATGGCGTGCAGATCTAATTACTCAGTCAGTATTTTGAAGGTTGGTCGGACCCGCGTGGAACAAAGAATCGTATTCACAAACTGACGGAACTCATTGTAATCTGTGTGTTCAATTATTTCTGGAGCGAAGGGACCAACCGGGATAGAACGCTGGGCGAAAGGGAAGAAGGACTTTTTTCGTCGCACTTGAAATTGCCGAACGGAATTCCTTCACGAGACAGTTACCGTCGTTTACCGGTAAGCGTCCGAGTTAGGCGTTCTTGACGTTGGAGTTAGTTTAATGCGTTGGTTTTAGTTTCTAACTCATTGAAAGGAACTTTGGCAATGGCAGGACGTACAGTTCGAAAGGCGATGTGGGACGAGCGACGGGAATGGATTCGCAAGCAAAGATAAAGCGGGTTGTCCGTAGCTCAATTCTGTCGCGACCACAGTTTACATCTCGGGAATTTTCACGCTTGGCGACTATGCATCGCGGAACTCGATGCAACGTCCGAACATAAGTTCATGGCTGTTACTGAAACACGCAGCCACGGATCTTCAGCGAAACAGCTGCCGAAGCGACGATGCGAGCGGATCGCGATAAAGAGATTGCGCTAGCGGATGCGGATTTGCAGAAGCAACTCACCGGTAATGAAACAGCTCACACGACTGCGGTCAATAACGCCAACAGTGCTCATAGCACAGCGACCGGTAATGCAGAAGCCGCTCGCAAGAGTGCCGAGCAAGCGGCTTTAACGCAACTCAATTCCACATTGGCTCAAGCGACCAAAGACAGAGAAACCTCGATCGCAGGGGCTGAACGCACCTACGATCAAACGGTCGCATCGCTCGATGCACAGTACGGTTCAGCATCATCCAACGGCGACACAGGCATCGAAGGGGCCACGCGCCGCAGCGCGATTAAGACTCGCGACGCGCAGTACTACGCTGCCCGCGACACCTCCTGGGCCAACACCCTCAGCGGCTCAACCACTCTAGGCACTACTCCTTGGACCGTCAAAGCCATCACCGCCGCTAATGCTCAAGCGGCTTTTCGACCTCACGTGCCAGCGCACAAGCAGCGCACGATGCAGCCATGCTCGATGCAATCGAAGATTGGCAACTCTCCAGCCGCGAATCGCTCACCGACTTCCTCTTCACCGAAGGCCAATCCTGCGAAACCTATAACGTCGCTACTTCGAATGTGTATGCGAACTGGGAAAATGGGGTTGGTAATTTGCTGGGAGATAAGCCGGAGGGAACGGGATATGTTCCCGTGCGAGGTCATGGAGAAGGTAGCGTCGGAACAGTGGGAGGGGCCGGTGCCATTAACACGACTAGCTTTGAGGAGGGTGATGACGAACCAAAGGATTCAGGATTAAAGTCGGACGAGACGGCCACCCCTAGACCGATACTACCACCTTCGGAAGGTCCAATCGTTTGGCTTACGCCGCAACAAATGTTGGAACTTGAGCGACAGCATGGGTTGGAAATGATGGATAGATTCAGAAGAGCGTATCGTGTTCGAGATCCCAACGTAGGTTGGCTTCCGTCGGATTTGATTAATGCACTAAATGGAATCGATACCGGCGTATTTCGCGATGAAACCAATAGCGTGTTACGGCGGGAACGCATTATCGTTGACTATCTGGATCCAGAAGTACGTGCCAGAAATGAAGCCGAGCGAAGTTCGGCGGAACGGAACGGTAAAACATTGGTACTACCACCCTTGCCGCCGTTTGACCCCGATACCAATTTTTCAAACGCTCATTTTGAGTATCCTATGGATTCGTCAGGGAAGTGTTGGCCCGATGGTCGAACGGGCGGAATGCCACCTACATCGATTTATGTCCCTGGACAACATCCAAGTGGCGGAACAAAACTCACGATCGTCGCAAACAAAGGTCACGTTTACGTAATCGTTGAGACACCAGATGGCCATACTCATAGTTATGGCGCGTATCCTGGAGGAACTGGTATTGGAAATGTCGAGATAGATTCCGATTTGAAGTGGCCGGACCACGCCGTTAACTCTATAAGATACGTACTTTCAGCGAACCAAGAACGGGCGCTAGCAAGCTGGGTAAACACACCGTGGACTTATATTAACCAAATCGTACGTATTAACAGGAGGGTCTGCATTGATTACGCTGAAGATACTATGGATGTGGTCCTACGTGCTGACTCAAAACTGGTTGATGGTGAATTGGGCTGGCCCGAAGGGTTGCCGGTTGCTGATGTGATTGCAGAGATCGAACGGCGAAAGGATTACAGGCGTGAATTCCAAAAACGAAATCCTGGAAGGCAGCCAGTCCCAGCACCTCCTATCCGAAAACCGAGTGGCGGAGGGGGCAAAACAAAGTAGCATTGTGCTTTACACAATAATCGCCGCTACACACTGGTGTATCGCACTTTGGATATCTTCAATGATCTACTTGCACACAATGGAACCAATTACTTCAAACTTTCTCACAATCTACGGGTGCGAAGTCATTCGCCCTACGGATCCATTCGCAAATTCGTATATTGTCGCGGCTACATTTTGGTTGCAGGTAAGCTATTCTTGTACCGTTGTAGGTGTATTGCAACTTGTCATCTTGCTGTGGTATCGAAGGGTCGAATCGGTCTTCCAATGCTTGTTACTTGCAGGATTGGTCTTTTTGCAAATTTCCGGCTACTTGCAAAAGGAGTGGATACTTCAAAGCTACAATGTGCTGACGTTTGGCGTTTGATCTGTTGTCTATAACTAAGGCGCGGCAGCTTGAGGTCGCCCCGATTGTATAGATGTCACTCGTTAAAGTAATATTGCACTCCGGTCACATTCTCAAATGAGAGAACTTTCCTCTTTTTGGGACTCTTCGGCCAAATTATCATGTAAATTCAACGATTCAACGGACGATTCAAATGAGATCGTAGAGTTCGAATGTGACAATTCCACTGACGACAGACGAGGTTTAGCTTGTGATGCCGTCACCTACGCATTGACCACGAATTCACTGGAGTCAACGTTTACATCGACGATCAATGGTCTGACGGTACCTCATACCCAGGGAACCAGCGCTGCAATCACGACAGCGGATAATGCTACGGCCAACGCCCTGCGTACTACGTTGGCCAGTACGGGCGTCGCCGATGTCAATTGGATTACAGCCTTCGCCAATGCGGATGCAACGCGTACGGGTACCCAAGCAGCTGCTCAAGCTGGGTGGGTGACATCGAGTGTTCAATCAGGCAGTGGCGCGCTCTTGTGGAACTGCGGCGATGTGACATCATCGAACGCTAGTGGTTCATGGGCATCACAATATGCTCCTGCTCGTACCGCCATGATTACGACCACCGCCTTCGTCGATGCTGGTCGGCAGATAGCGGCCTGGCTCGATCGAACGTTGCGCGATAATGATCAGGCCGACGCGGATGTGCAATACATCCAATCGATCGCTGCACCGGAGACGCAACTGGCAGTCGCCGTAACACAACGTGATAATCAGCACGCCACGTCAAGTACAAACACCTCGAACGATTTGTACACCGACCTTGACACTTCAGGTGCAAACATTCAAAGCACATCGGCAGCTATCGAGAAAAGCTCAACCGTTGATTCCGCAACCGCTTGGAAAGCGTATCACGTTGCCCTGGCCAGCTTAGACGAAGGGGCCGCAACGACCGCTGTTGATAAAGCGTCTCAAGATGCCTTAGCCCACGTAACTCGCAATTCACGGGTTGCTTATGCGAATCTCACTTACACCGAAGGCGTGACACAAGTCGGTTCGGTTGCCGATGCCATCACCGAGTTGGGGCAAGCAAGTAAGACGCATGTAACCAATTTAGCTGATGATGAGAAATCCTATACCGACACAGCGGCTCCGATCATTGGTGCGCGAACTTTGCTCTATACCGAAGCGGACAACGATTTACGCAAGGCAATTACCACCGCCGATAATGTGTGGCGCAATAGACCAGGACGAGTGGGTAAAGTTGACGATGGTGGCTTACCGCTCTGATGGCGCGATTATCGACATCGAGATCATACGTCCCGTCGAGTTTGTTCTTATGGAGGGAATCACTGTTGGATCGAGTATTCCTTTCGTAATTCCGGAACTGAAACTCGATGGATTGGCGAAAATCCTCGCAATTTCCGAATGTCCAGATATTCCGACTGGCACGGGCATGCCTGTGACTGGACGATTTGTCACGCGACAGGTCGATCAGATCGCTCGGGTTGAGTTAAGGTCTCAATCGGGTAGGATTGCAACCCTGGAAGGCACCCCTATTCACCCCATTTGGTCCCATGACCGACAGGATTGGATTCCACTCGGAGAATTGCTTCCAGGCGAGTGCCTAGATGGTGAAGATGAGCTAGTATATGTTCAAGCACTCGAGATACTTGAACGCAGTGTTTCAGTATTCAATATCGAGGTCCAGCATGAGCACATGTACCGAGCGGGCGAGTTTGGAATACTCGTTCACAACTCGGATGAATGCCTGCCCTTTTGGAGAGTTTTTGAAAACCTCGAATTTGACTACTTAAATAAACTTTACGGAACTGGCACATTCTTAAAGAATCCTGTGAATCGAGGCATCGATTTTGTTTCCGATCGACTCCAACTAGCCATCGATGCCAAAGCTTGGGGAAATATGGCTTGGCAGGTACGAAGTATGTATAAAGGCGGACAGAACAGAAACGCTAACATGCTAGAACGTTTAAAAAAGCAAGTGGAAAACCACATGCGAACGAGCAGTTACAATTTACGCATGGACTTTGCTTGGAAGATTCCGGAAGAAGTTGCAGCGCTTCTGAATGTGTTAAAAGCTAGGTATCCTGGACGATTCGATTTTCAGGCTGATATGCTAGCGAAGTTCAGAGAAGTTCTGTGAGGTGTAATCGATACGCTGTACACGATCATTTTGGAAAGGAACAAAGATGCAGTATAGGGGATATGCGCTCGACATCACTATTTTTGAAGTGAGTGTAACGTCAGATGAGAGCGAATTCTATCGATTTATTCTTGACTACCTCTGTTCAATTGGTGCTACTTTCTATCAAGTCGCGCCATTCCCACCCCCAATTGATCCGAACCCTCACTCTCGCATCTGTCAAAATGGAAGGTTCATCGGTGGGATCGAATTTACACATGATCTAATCAATCCCAAGTCCGACAATTTCTGGATCAGAGAAGGAGCAATGGGTTCCTATAGTATCTGTGGCCATGATTTTTCGTTTACTGTCGGTTGTACTGGGTACTCGGAAAGAGATGTCGTCAATTTGGAGGACGAGATTCAACGACTTGCAGAAAGTAGAGTTGTCTTCTTACGACGTCTTATTCAAGATCTGAAGCCCAAGTTTGCTTACGTTGATCATACGTTTGGCAGTCCCATCACAGATGCGCGACTCGCAAGCTTAGAAATCAGACACCTATTTTGGACTAGCTATTACGGGCCACAATTCATCAGCAAGTATGGTTTAGAATTCTTCCTTAATGTACCCGCATGGCGGGTGGAAGAAATTGGCGAGGGGGTACTTATCACGGTCACTCCGCAATTCCTGACTTTTGCCAATGAAGCTCCGAAAGATACATTGAAGTACATGCAACAGAAATTTAAAGGGATGCGGGCGAACCGATTCGCCATTCCAAAGTCGTTTTGAGACGACCGCGAGATTTGTTTTGTGCGCTTTGGTAATCGTAGATATGGATTCGTTGATCAGGCACGCTCATCGAGAGGTCATTGACCTCAGTTTAACAAAAGATGGATTCATCGAGTTGACGTTGTGATCGGCTGAATTGTGATCGCAGTACTTGCTGCTCTTCTGTTAGCGTTCGGCCAAGAACATCTTGTGGAGCGTGGTAGGCTCGATGGTTTTGTTTCCTGTCACTCAGGAGCTAAACCATGGATCGTTCCAACGTTTCGTGCAAAGCCGAGTATTGGCAACGGGTTCTTGATGAGCAGCGACTCAGCAAACTCAGTGTTGCGGCCTTCTGCTCTCAGAACTCGATTTCCGTCCCATCATTCTACCAATGGCGAAAGAAATTACAGCCACCACAACCTTCTGTCACTTCGCAGTCGTTGGTACCCGTTCGAATCGTACCGACCGCAACGCCAGTTTCCGAGCAGTCTATTCAGACCATGACACCCAGCGGCTTTTCCATTCGCTGTAACATGTCAGTCGACGCTCGAAAACTCAAGCAGATCATCGAAGCCATTGAAGTGGTAGAGCGAGGTGATGCTTACTAGGTATCTCTGCTCAAACGCGAATTTACATCGCTGTGGATGCGACTGATATGAAAAAGGGCTTCGATGGATTATGTAGGCTCGTATCAAGCACACATACCGGCGGGGATTCGACGGCTCGCGGCAATGCGCAGCGTGGATTGGCTAATGCATCGAGTCTTTTGGCAGATGCTTCACGAGCCTCGATCGCAGAACTCAAAGCGCAGTGGTGGCAGACCGAAGAGCCAAGAGCAAACTGCGCTGTCGACGATGAACACAAAGTTGTCGAACGAACTGAAGGATAAAGAAGCGGACATCGCTGCCGCTGAACGTCTTTACGATCAAACGGTCGCATCGCTCGATGCCCAGTACGGTTCAGCATCATCCAACGGCGACACAGGCGTCGAAGGGGCCACTCGCCGCAGCGCGATCAAGACTCGTGACGCGCAGTACTATGCTGCCCGCGACACCTCCTGGGCCAACACCCTCAGCGGCTCGACCACTTTAGGCACCTCCCCTTGGACCGTGAAAGCCATCACCGCCGCCAATGCCCAAGCTGCTTTTTCGACCTCACGTGCTAATGCCCAAGCGGCGTATTCGTCATCACGCGCGAATGCGCAAGCAGCGCATGATGCAGCCATGCTTGATGCGATTGAAGATTGGCAAGATATAACGTCAACTGCATTCTTTAACTCTCTTATTTCATCGTCCAATGCTAAACGTGACTATACAAACAGTTTAGCTGGCCACTGGGCAGATTGGGCTGAAGCGACTGACGGAAAAGCGGGTGAGACGCCGGACGTACCGACGGAGTCCATGGTGGATTCGATCATCGGGATTCTGAATCCCTTTGATACTGAAAGTCTGGAGAAGGCGTTAATAGACACCGACGTTCCCCATCGTCCTCAGCCTTCTGAGATTCATTTGGTCTATAGTATCTATGGAATTGTTTCGGAGCATACACCGGAAGAATGGGAGGTTATTCGCGAATACCAGACTAGAGGACGGACTTGGGAAGAGTGGCTGACTGGAAATGAACAGCGGCGAATGAAGGACGCAGGTTTCAAACTTAGTTTCCGACACTTAGATGAAGATGCGCCTCCGCCAAAGATCCCCGTTCCTTCAGTACTTCCCTCAGTTCCTCCGATCCTGCCAACGACACCTGCGCCAGCAGAACAACCGAGTGACTATACGATCCCAATTCCAGAAAGCGAACCTCAATCGGGATTGGGCATCACAGACACGATCATTGGAGTCTTTGGCGGCACTCGCGGGGACTACGTCGATCAATACTTCAACTTCCTTTACGGTGTTGGGGATAACATGTCGTTTGGTATCGGCTGGTGGTTACGTTCCACTTTCTTTGACGACCAAGCTGACTACGGAGGCAGTTCGTATTACATTGGTAGCTGGGTGGGCTTCGTCGCAGATCTAGCTATCGGCGGAGTATTTAAGTCATTCGGGAAAGTTTTTGGTAAGGAGTTGCTGGAACAAGGTGCACGTAACGGTCCGGTGAATATAGCAAGGGGTGGGAGTGGAACGAATCGATGGTGGTTCGATATGCCCGAAGGCGTTCCGCCTAACGGGCCATCTCGTTTCGGCGATGAATATAAGAATATTTGGCGTAATAACCCAGACATGCCTGCTTTCTCACCGTTGACAGGTAGGAATGCTGGTGAAATTGGAGTGCGTCCGGACATGTCTCCGCCTGTTCGACAGTTCTGGCACGACCACGAGTCTGGTCATGCAGCATTGACACAAGCGTTGCGTTTCAATTCGTTGCAGCAGGTTCGTAAAGAGTGGTACAACCTGAGGGGTATATACACGGCGGCGGAGGAAGCAATAGTTCACGGGCGAGCAGTATATTTGAATACGAATTCGCTCCGGTTGTCGGTTTCGGAAGGCTTCCTTTATCCATTCATTGCAGTTACTGGCAACGGTCAGCGATACATCACGTGGGGCGGAGTGGGCATCGAGATCACAATTGGTCTTGGAACAGCAGGTTGGATTAACTTCTTCTTGGGAGAAAAGTAGCTACCATGAATCTTCTACATGTAACCTGTGATAATTGTGAGTTTGGTTGGATTGGCCCCGCTTTTAGAGACTTTATTGTTCGTGAAGGTGCGTTGGTTCAACTCGGATTTCGTATTGGCAAAGCAGTGAAAACGGCAAACGTGCTCCGTTTTCTTCCAAAGCTTTGCTTAACTTGCAGTGAGGTCACCTTTGTTTATGTCGGTACTCCGAACGGCGAGATTACGTTAGACATTGATGTGGCAAAGGAAAATTACGCTTCGATCAGAAACCGTTGCTGGAAATGCGGCAACACGGAGCTTTTTGCGATAGCGATTACTGGCCTGTTCGGTAAGCGCCTACAGTGTCCAAAATGCGAAACTGGAAAACTTCGAGTCGATAGGGATATCGCTGTGTAGCATTTTTTTACGCCCTGCCCCCGTTGGTGGACCGATCGACAAGGCATAGGTCTAAAAGCAAGACTGCCTAGGTTTTGGGGCAATGGTATGGGGCAAAAAAATGGCTCGTCCGCTTACTCTATGGATGATTTTAATATATGAATCAGATTCATGGCTTCCATCCGACTTCTCCAACGAAGGCAGTCATTGCCATTCACGCCACAGCCAAGATTCGAAGAAACTTTCTACTGCAATTATTGCGATCGAGAAGCCGCGACACAGGCTGTTCAGATGACCGCTTCTAGAACACTGAAACTACGATTGCGTTTGCCACTAGATACAATGCTAAACGCACTTGCCGATTACTTACGAACTTTATAATTCGGTCTCTGCCCGCGCGAATCGCGTCAGCATGCGGAATAATTTCCAGTATTCAACTATAGTCGTGATACGGGAAGCATTAAGACTCACGAAGAATTGAACTTCGATCCTGTGCCGTAGTCTCTGCAAATCCACCGCAGGAATTCACGTTTCTACGACTAATTGATGTGTAACTTACTCTCCATCTGGAAATAGATATTTTTCAGTATAGCTATGAACTGCGTAAATCTATTCGTTAGATCGATTTTTGCTGTCTAGGGGGTTTTTGAAGGTTAGGTTCTCCGCTTAACTTTTACACTCAATGTTTTGTACCAAGTAACGTCACTGGCACAATTCATTTCCATTTGGCAATGCGTGCAACCCGTATCGTTCCAGCGAAACACGTACGTTGGCTCACCAAATCGATCCGGTGTTCCGCGAGTACAGTCCCGTAACCACCTTACCAAGCTCTGTTGGTCAAAATCCGCCCGTCTAGTCATGACAAATCCACCAGTTCTCATAAACGCATCATATCGTATCGCCAATGATGCCCAGAAACGCCCACCGCAGGGTTCGATGAGGCGTTGGCCGGTGTAGGTGCTGTAGATGTGACTAGGGTAGCTGAGTTCGTGGTCTTTGAGAATTTGGGCGTGGTAGTGGAGATGGTTGGGGAGGTAAATATCATCGTCATCCCAAAGGGCAAGGGCATCGAAGGGGCCAAACTCTTGGGCGAGCCCGAGCATGCGATTGTATTTTTCGACGATGCCAGGTTCGCGAGTGGACGTCGAGATCAGAGCCCAGTTTTCGTGGCGTTGTTCGGGGAAAACACCGAGATCATCGTAGATTAGAAGGAATGCATCTTTATGAAGCTGTGAATGAAAGCAGGCGAGCGATTCTGCCAGGAGCCGCCAGGGACGATTGTAAGTTGGACAAAGACAGAGAAATCGCATTATTCATACCCTTTCATTTCAGCGCGACGGATCGCTTCTTCAATCAACGAACGATTCAAATCGAGTGGATTCAAACGCCAAGCGAGTTTCCAGTTCTTGGTATCGAGTGCAGCCGTAGCGGCAATTTGAAGCTTCTCAGCCAAGGACCAGTTGGCAGCGTTGTGATTGACTTGATCCAATATCCATTTGAAATTGGGCTCTTCACGACAACCAGCCACGCCCCAGCGATCCATTTGTAGCGCGGTCGATTTACACGAGCAATTGGGACGTTCGGTGACGCCGATTTCTTGCAGCATCTCGAACATCTCGGTGCCGGGCCCAACGCCTGGTGGCCATAACCAAATTTTGCGCGGTGGCTTATCGGCTGGGTCACGCGAGAGTACGGTCAGGCCATACTGATTCGGATAGTGCCCCGCGATGAACCATTCCCCTTGCTCCACCAATGCGCGAATCGCGACAACCAAACCCTCGCCGCCGTTGTCACCATGTACTCCGTTGGCTTCGGTGTCATGAAATACGATGTACCGCGAAATATGTGGAGCCCACACTGCAAATTCCTGTCGAGCTCGCGCTGCATTATGGCCGGCGTCGATGAATAGCGATAGTGCATCTACCAATGCCAGTGGGACGTGGGTAACACAGTACGCTCCGGTTCGAACCGCCAAGATCGTGGCAACGTCCATCATCGATGCAGCTCGCCAAGTCACACGTTGGTTTGATTCGAAGGAGGAAGCAAATAAACAAGCGGATGCCGATGTGAAGTTTGTAGAAGATGTTAAGAACCCCGATACGCAACTCGCTTCCTCGGTGACAACACGCGAAGGTACCGCCGCCGCAAGCGCCGACACATCCAGTAGCAAATTAAGTCGCGCTATCGACTCATCGGAGCAACGTATCCGTTCGACCGCTACAACGCACGAAGTCACCAAGGCCGTTGCCGAAGCGAACG
>JBILTA010000062.1:0-13890 GCA_044371785.1 Pirellulaceae bacterium
TTTAGGAGGAGAACAGGCGGGATCTACGTCGCGGACATCGATTTCGGACAACCCCAGAGTGGCCAGTCGCATCGACGGTAGTTAGAATGATCGGTTTACAACAGCCCCTGGTCAAGTATAGAGCCCGTGATTCGCCGACTCCGTATCAATTTCAATTACCCCGAAGCCAAAGCACCAAATCTTTACTAAAATCGCGAACCGAATTTTCCCCAGTTAATTCGACTTGTATTTTGCGGATGGGATCTAGAACATTTTGGGGACTTCGAACGTGCAGCTTCGCTGGCAAATTTCGCTGGCAAATTTCGCTGCGTAAACGCTGATAACGCCATGAAACTTCACCTTCGCAATCAATGGCTGCAGTTCATGAACTTTTATGAGACTGTATATTTGCCAGACCATGCGGCACCGCTTAACCGCTGGGTCCACTTCCTCAGCAATGTCGCTGCACTTCTGTGCTGTGGGCTTGGCTTGCTCTTGATGAACATCTATCTCTTTGCATTTGGACTTTGGTTCCAACTCGGCCCACCTTACCTGGGACACATTTTGTTCGAAAAAACTCATCGTAGCATCGATCAATCCCCCATCTATGCGGCTCTGGGGAGTTGGTACACCACGCTGGAGATATTCTTGGGACGACAGTCGGTAACTCATGGCCCCAAACAGAAATCTCACGATGAGCAACAGTGAGCAACAACAACGACTGCTAGAACTTGTAGAGCGTTACGGACGCAACTTGCATTCATTTATGGTTTTCGAGCCAGGCCTATCGCTGTGGTTCGCTGATGATGCGGCGATAGCTTACACGCAACAAGGGGGCTATTGGGTGGCGGTTGGTGGACCACTTTGCGACCCTGATAAGACACTCGGTACACTTCACGATTTTCGCCTTGCAGCCAAGCAGGCCGGTTGCGGAGTTGTATTCTTCGGTGTCACTCAACCACTCGTCGAACGTTTGAGAGACAGCGATTTCGATTTTTTGCAAATCGGTTTAGCACCTAGTTGGAATCCTGCCGAATGGGAAGCCGTTGTTCGGCAAGCCAATAAACTTCGCAATCGGCTCAGCAAAGCCAAACGCGATGGAGTGGTCTGCAGGAATCTAGCCCCTGATGAACTTAATATCGAGTCCGCGACGCGTGAAAAGCTCACTCGACTTGCCGATGCTTGGGCCATGAGCAAAGCTCTTCCTCCCATGGGCTTCATGGTCACGTTAGAACTCTTTCAACATGCGGAACGACGCCGATACTTTGTTGCCGAGTATGGAGGTGAAATATCAGGCTTCGCGGTCTGTATCCCCGTTTATGGACGCAATGGCTGGCTACTGGAAGACATGATTCTTTCGCCCAATGCACCCAGCGGTTGTTCCGAATTGCTTATCGATCATGCAATGCGATTCCTGGCCCACGAACAGGCCGAGTTTGTCAGTTTGGGTCTGGTAGCACTCGCAGGCCTTCAAGGAACCGAGTCTGAAAAACGCCACCCTTTCTTGTCACGATTCCTCCGCCTCAGCTCCAAGACCATGGGTTGGCTCTATAACTTTGACGGTCTGTATCGCTTTCGAAGCAAATTTAAGCCTGCACAATGGGAGCCGGTCTACATCGTTGCCGGAACTCGAATTCACTTTTTAACCATCCGCGCTATCTTAATGGCTTTTGCCAAAGGTTGGGTACCACGCTTTGGCCTCCGCGTGCTGGGACATTGGCTTCAGCAACGCAGCGCTCGCTTGACGCTGCAAGATGATCTTAGGCACAAGCCATCGCTTGCGTGGCCAACCGTATCGATCGCAGTCATCGCGATCAGTCTTGTGCTTACCGCAATCTGGGGCTTGTATGTCAACTGGCTACCTCCCTACGCTTCATTGTTACTAGGAACCATTGCGGCTTATATCGGCTTCACCCCAGTACATGAAGCGGTCCATGGTAACGTGTCTCGTTTCCGTTGGCTTAACCAAGCCATTGGGCATTTATGTTCGATGCTATTAACCGGCGCATTTCTTCCCTACTGTTATCTTCATCATCAGCATCATCGCTACACCAACGACAAACCCAATGATCCAGATTTTTGGTGCGCTATCGGACCAACTTGGCTGTTACCACTACGTTGGGCCACACAAGATATCGGTTACCTAAGCTTTTACTTCCGCCATTGGTCGCAACGGCCGTGGCTCGAGCGACTCGATTTACTGGCTTCGACATTTTTGTATGTCACACTTGCCACAACAACGCTATTGCTCTCGCCATCTTTATTCTTCGCCCTGCTTTACAGCTGGATCATTCCTGCTCGAATCGCCTTATTCCTTTTGGCAGGGTCGTTTTCATGGTTACCACATGCGCCTCATCGCGACCAAACACCATGCCTTGCCACCTCCGTCCGAAGTTCCCCTTGGTTGTTTTGGTTACTTCTCGGACAGAATTTTCATTTGGTCCATCATCTCACACCAGGAATTCCTTTCTACCGATTACGAAGAGCCTGGGGGCTCCAGAAAAATGAGCTCATGGAAAAAGGGGGGATCGACTATTCAAATTCCTAACCAACCCATCGGATTCTCGCTCAGGGATGCCCGTCTCCGGCTCTTCTCGCTCTCCATCCCGTATGGTAATCACCGAAAAAGTCAGCGGTTTTGGCCAAATTTGACTTCTCTTCGCTAAATATTCGGACACCCTTCAGCCAAACCCAAATCGGGAACTATAATGTCCGGCGGAGGATTCAATTATGCCCTTGATGTTTCGTTCGTTCTGCTTGGTCGCGGTGTTCGCGTTTTCCACTCTTATCCTAAACTGGCAACTCATCGCGCAAGATCCGATCTCGATCGAAATCGATGCTCGCGATCTTCCACGAAAATTGCTTACGGCAGAATTGTCGATTCCGATCAAAGCCTCAAAGAAACCACAAGACATTGCGTTGTGGTATCCCAAATGGGTACCTGGATCGCATGGCCCTGGCGGTCCGATTGAAAATGTCGCCGGCCTAACTTTTACCGATCAAGACAACAACTCTCTCAAGTGGTCACGTACACCAGGTGAAGTCTATCGGGTTATCGTGAAAGCGACGCCGCAAACCAAAGTCATCCGCGCCAGCATTCGCTATATCACCAACCAACCTTCGACCAATTCTTTTGGTCACGACACTTTTGGTAGCCGAATGGTCGGCATCATCAGCCCCAACACTGTTCTCCTCTACCCCGAATCATCAGACGCCGACAAAGCACGGATTAGTACCACACTTCGCCTCCCGAAAGACTGGAAAGCCGCATCGGCAATCCCACAAACCAGCCACAATGAGGTCTCTTATACCTATACCTATGACGCAGTCAGCTTACGCAACTTTGTTGATAGTCCCATCATGTGCGGACTCAACTACCGCCGCTATGACTTCGACTTTACAGGCGAAACAACCAAAGTATCGCCACACTCGCTTCACGTATTCTCAGAATCACCCACTGCCGTCAACCTTGATGATTCGATCGTGAATCCACTCAAGAACATGATCGTGCAAACCGCGAAACTAACTGGCTCACAACCCTTCGATCGCTTCGATATTCTACTGGCAGCTACGGACTTATTGCCCCCCAACGGCTTAGAGCATTCACGTTCGACCCTCAACGTCTTACCTCCACGTGACCTGAGCTCTATGGGAGCCCTCAAGGGGTGGTCACGCCTGCTGATCCCACACGAATATCTCCACACTTGGTGCGGTAAGTATCGCCAACCCGCCGAAATGGCCACCCACAATTTCCAAACTCCACAAGGCACCGATCTTCTTTGGGTTTACGAAGGACTAACACAATATCTTGGTGAAGTCATCGAAGCTCGATCGGGATTCATGAACGTCAACGAGTTTCGTGACCGCGTCGGTGTCGAATTGCGTAACGCCGCTCATCAGCAAAATCGCCAATGGCGCCCTTTGGTCGACACCGCAGCGGCTTCTCACATATTACGTGATGGGAGCGATACATGGCCCAAACTACGCGGAAGCCAAGACTACTACATGGAAGGAATGCTCTTCTGGCTAGAAGCAGATGCCATACTGCGCCATGAAACCGGTGGCAAGAAAACGCTCGATGATTTCTGTCACAAGTTCTTTGAAGCGGCTGAGCCAACCGCAACATTCCAATACAGTCCACCGAAACCATTTACTCGAAAGGAAATTGTGAGCACTCTCAATGACCTCGCCAAATATGATTGGGACGGTTTGATTAAGCGCCGCGTCGAAAGCGTGCGAATAGGGTATGATCCTCAAGTCGCAGATCTCTTGGGCTACGAGTTTGTCGCCAAATCAGAACGCCCTCGCATTCCTCCCAATACCTTCCGCTATTCGGGCGGTATCGATCACCTCGACACACTCGGCATGACGCTCGCCGGAGATGGCTCTGTCATCGATGTCAAACTTGGAAGCCCAGCTGATCGCGCCAAGTTCGGCCCAGGGACGAAAATTGTCGGCGTAAACGATCATCGCTGGAGTCGCTCCGTACTAGATGAAGCGATTGAAAATTCAGCCGATAATCCGTTTATCAATTTGCTCATCGAAGATGGCGAACTGCTAAAGCTCGTCCAGATTCAATACGATGGCGGCCCGAAGTACTTAAGCTTTGTACGGACCGATGGGAAAGACGACTTGCTCGAAAAAATCCTTGCCCCACGTTAGTTCTTCTTTTCTTCGAGCACTCGCCAACAATACCAACTTGCTATCGAAGCATAAGGTTGCCACTTTTTGGCAACCTTATGGTACTTATCATGAGGAGCATCTACGGCGATCCTGTATATCTTGCGCATCGCTGCTCGGACTCCACCGTCACCGATCGGAAAAACATCCATGCGGCCCAACGAGAAAATCATAAACATGTCCGCTGTCCACGCACCAATCCCTTTGATCTGAATCAATTGATGAGTGATTTCCTCATTGCTCAATTTGGATATTCGATCCAATGCCACGTCACCACTGAGCACCTTCTCTGTCAATGACCGCAAGTAACTGACCTTCTGCTTCGATACCCCAGCCAACCGCAATGCCTCATCGTCGAGTGAGGATAAGCTTTGAGGACTTAACCCCTCATCCATCAAGTCACGCACACGTTGCGTGATGGTGCGAGCAGCCGCCGAGGATATCTGTTGAGCCACGATGGCTCTGGCCAACATCCAGAAATGATTAGCATCAACTCTTAGAGTACAGGGGCCAAACCGTTCGATGATTGCCCCCATCTTTGGGTCATTGGATTGCAAATACTCGATCCCCAACTTTAACTTTCGGCGATGCATGTCGCGCTCCCTTTTTTCATCCCAAAATAAAGCGACCTCGTATCTTCGTCGATACAAATACCCCAGCCAACCAATACCTACTTGTTCAGTTCCTTCTTTAGCTCCTTCGAATTCTGGCTGGTTGCCCCGCATTTTTTTGCGAAAAAGAGGAGACCGTCAACCAAGAATCCATCTTCTGCAACGAATGGAGTATTGTCGTGCCCCAAAATGAAGCACGCCTCTCCATTTCACCAACAGTTCACCCATTACTCTTCGATTGTCAGCCTGTTGTAGCCAATGGCAAATGGGGCTGACTTCCATAAAGGGATATCGCGATGTCAATGCTCAAAGGATTGCCCCTACTTTTATCCTTAACGGCTCTAACCGGTTGCGGTTTGCTCCAACCTCCCATTCGAGGTTCAGGGAAAGTCATCGCTCAACCCGTTGATGTCGTCGACTTTCAAGACATCGGGTTCTCCGGTGGCGGCAGTATGAACGTTGAAGTTGGTGCAAGCACAACCTCATGTATCATCGAGGTAGATGATAACCTAATCGAACACATCCATGCAAAAGTCGATAATGGGCAATTGAAAATCTACTCGACCCGAAATATCGCCCCTTCAAAAGGGTTGATCGTACGAATTACCACTCCCTCACTTCGCAACCTCTCTTCCTCTGGCTCATGTGATAGTAAGATCACCGGTCTAAGCGGTGGCGACTTCAGCGTTGATGTCTCTGGCTCTGGCGAAGTCCAATGCAGTGGTACCGCTGACAATTTTACCTTCGCAGTGAGTGGCTCAGGCGAATTGGATGCAGATGAACTCGAATGCCGATCGGCCACTGTCACTGTCTCCGGGAGCGGTGATGCCGTAGTTCATGCTACGGAAAAATTGAATGTCTCGATATCCGGTAGCGGCTCAGTTCGCTACCTCGGATCACCCGAAGTAACACAGAATATCTCGGGGAGTGGTTCCGTAGAACAAATGAAGTAATTCAGTTCATTTATGATGTTACTCGTACTCACGGATCTCGTACGAGTAACATTGAACTGCCCCATGCGGTATTTCATCTAAGCGACTGTATTGACTCAAGCTAATACGGCCTGAACCGATTTCAAACCGGCAGGCGAGGCCCCACCAAACCTCTGATGCAAAGCTAACCTTCGCCCCCATCTCCTTCATTCACTGAACGTTCCCAATAGCTTGCAAAACAGGACATCTGCATCTAGAATAGACGGGAATCGAATGTATGCTCATCGATTTCCCGCCTAACCCACCCACCTTCAGGATATTGCGATGCAGAGGCCGCTTTTCGCTTTTCGCGTTCTTGCGATTCCAACAATACTTTCAATTTTTGCGATCACATCCTGGTCACTCGCCCAGGAATCGGAAAGCAAGAGTTCCGCCCCAGGGGTTGAGAGCGCTCGTGAACGGGCAAAGGTATTACACGAGGTCCTCCATTCGACCTTGAAGGTCATCCACCGACGCTATTTTCACGAAGACCGGGCTGTCATTCCGGCTCGTGCGATGGAAGACATTTTTGCTGAAATGAAACACGAAGGTCACTTTGAAGCGCGGTGGATCGCTGTGAATCTGCGAGCGATGGGAATTGACCATGAGCCGGCTGACGAGTTCGAGAAACAAGCGGCAGAGGCGCTCAAGGAAGGCAAAAGCGAGTACGAAGTGGTCGATCATCAAACGTATCGTCGCGTCGCCCCAATACCATTGCAGAATGGTTGTATCGGTTGCCATGAAGGTGGACTTCGTTCCAGTGGCTCAAAAGGCAAACTTGCTGCCCTCATTATCACAATCCCACTTGTTGAAAAAGAAGCAGAAGCGACGAAGTAACGCAAATCGCAATGCGGAATTGTACTTACGGGTCGTTGGACATCGTGGAACTGCTTACAGAATATTATCCGTACTCGTTAACGTAGATCTTACACTTCCAACAGTACATGGTCCCAATATCGTTGCCCCTACAGGACTAGCACATTGCCTCGCACGTCAGTGATGGAACGGTTACGAATATCGCTGCGCGGATGAAAAACTGCAGCGAATACTGTCGGCTAATTGGGGCACGGACAGAGACGCAGTCTCAGTGCGGCGCACGCAACCCCGACGCGCACGCCAACAATCGCCTAGCCTTACCTTAGATCCCTCTTGACGCACGTACAATTGTACTTTAACCTTTACGTACAGTTGTACTTGATCAGAAAGGGAAATAAAGTATGAATGCCCGTCCTAGCCTTTCCAAAGGTGAAATGGAAGTCGCTCGCATCCTTTGGGAAATTGGTTCCGCTGGAGTGCGTGAAGTCTTTGAAGCTCTCTCGGCTAGTCGCGATATGGATTACTCCACAGTCCAAACCTACCTGCGACGTTTGGAAATAAAAGGCTATGCCAGCAGTAAGCTGAAAGGACGTGTCCGAGTTTATTCCCCTAAAGGAAAATCTCTCACCGTTATTCGAGACACGGTTAATGATCTCGTCGAGCGCCTATTTGGCGGCGATTCGCTTCCGCTTGTCCGTCACTTGATCGAAGATCGCGGCATGACACCCAAAGAAATCCATGAACTCAAAGTGCTACTTGACCAGTACGAGTCCGACGATTCCTGTGACAAATAGCCTTCACTAAAGCAATCACGGAGGAGAATACGGTCATGGAGAGTTGGCTGCTCGATTTGCTGTGGATACAATCATTACAAATAGCGATTGTATTTGCTGCAATCCTACTCGCCGTGAGATTACTGGCCCAAAACCGCCCCCACTTAGCCCACGCTTTGTGGGGCATCGTTCTCATTAAGGCGGCCATTCTTCCCTGGCTCGCACTACCCTTCAGCTTCTTTTATTGGGTCCCCACAAGCCACCCTATTCCAGCTCCAATTCAGCACGAAGCCCAGCTTCTCGTAAATACAGAGGAACGGACGAACACACAGCAATCGCAGCGAGCAGAGGACAACCTGCTAACTTCGAATCTTATTCGAATTCCCCTCGGCCCTAAATACCAGAATCCCAACTTCGAAACAGCAGACGGAAGGGCCGACTCACTAGAATCATCGTGGTGGACCTGGGGCAGCTGGAGCTTAGTCTCGTTTTGGTTGATCGTTGCTCTCCTAAAGTTCTTCAAAGCACTCAGCCGTGTCGTACGATTACGCGCACAAATCCAACGATACCAATTGCCCGATTCGCATCCCCACACGCAACTCGCACAGTCTCAACTTAAAGAGTGCCTCAAATACGTACCCTTCTCTTTTTCGATAAGCAATAAAATCACCATTTCCGTGGTTGAGATCGATTTAGGCCCCGCCGTGATTGGTCTGCTGAACCCCATCATCATCTTACCGCAATCACTACTTGCTCAATGTGATGCCGCGTCGCTTCGCCCGATTCTCACACACGAACTTCTGCATATCCGCCGCAATGATATCGGTTGGGGATTACTCCAAGTGCTCACCACAAGCTTATGGTGGTTTAATCCGCTTGTACATTTCGCTAGCCGAAAGCTCGACCAAGAAACCGAACGTTGCTGTGATGAAGAGACCGTCGCAAACCTCCAATGTAAACCATCAATCTATGCGCGTAGCATGTTACTTGTTCTTCAATGTCAACAGATGCCGTATAACACTCTGGCGATGCCAGGGGTACGGCTTATGGAATTTAACGCTGAAAGGATGAAGCGTATCATGACAATAAAAAATAAAGCTCAGTGCAAATCGCCCACTTGGATCCGAGTTCTTATGCTGCTCGGCTTATTGGTAACCGTTCCTGGCGCGACGACACTGGCTCAAAACGAACAAGCACCAACGCTCCCGCCAATAGAAGAATCCGAACCAACCAGCAAAGCAACCGAAACCTTAGTGGCCTATCAAGTAAATGATGTCATTGCCAAGATACAACTAGAGAATCCAGGCCAAGACCCTCTAGAATCGCTTAAGTCGTTCCTCGTTGACGCAGTCGTATCGGTTTCTCTGGATGCTCAACCCATAGCTCAGGAAAAATTATCACAACTCCGTGACAGCGCTGCTGACGCTATTCAAGCGATGGGCGAGGAACAGGTGATTGTGAAGGCCAACCACTCTCAACATGAGGCCGTCCAAAACACACTGCAGCGCATACGCCGATTCGGCACCTCGCAACTCGTTCTTTCAACACACATGATCACTGTTCGCAAAGATTTTTTCGAAGAACTCAATCTCACTTGGTCCGTGCATATGCCACCAACCGTGTCGAACCCAGCTCATGCACATACCATCCGCGACTTTACCCCACCAATCCTTCTCACCGAAATCACTCCCGAACAAGACGCGCAACTCGCTTTGACTCTGAAAAGTGATAAACACACTGTTTATCATTCCGCGCCGCGAATTACGGTCCGGAACGGGCAACAGGCAAGTATCTTTAGTGGAAATACACGAGCCTTTGGTAGCGATTTTGTCAAACGTTCCCCAAATCAAGCGACGATCGAAAACTCTATTTTTGTTTCCGAGGGCCTAGATATCAGCTACAAGCCCGAGATGGAAAACGAGCAGGTTAAACTGAATCTTGTCCTGTCGCTCGCCAAAATCGAAGATGTCACCCAGGTTCAATTTCGGTCCAATTCCGATAATGGCGTGACGACCGCCAATCTCGAAGTTCCGGCCGTCACAAGTTACAAAATGGACTGTACCACCACATCGATTAGAATCGATCATTGCTTGGTTGCGGCAACTTTGGATCCCAATGATAAGAGCAAAATGCTACTTGTGATCACACGCTGCCAAAAGGTTGAACCTAGACCAAACAAATAGCCAGGCACAACTCAGCGGCACGAACATGTAGAATCATGGATTGGCTACCTCAACCTGAACTGGGCTCATGAGGTAGCCAATTAAGTCCCGCACTTCATCTGGCGATAAGTTTTGTAGCAGTCCATCGGGCATAGCCGACTTGCCAGTCACTCGAATCTCTTCAATTTCATCCCCCGCCAAAGTCATCAATTCTGTGGCAGTTTGTAAAACCAGTTTTTGCTCATCACGACTGACGACCAAACCGTTGAGAACTCGCCCGTCGGTTGTACGCACCACCGACATACGAAAGTCTTTGCCAACCACTGCGCTCGGATTAAGAACATTCTCCAACAGATATTCGAGGTTGCCACGTTGTGCCCCAGTGAGTTCAGGACCAACTTTTGCTCCAACTCCAAACAGCGTATGACAGTTTGCACATGACTTATTGAACAAGACACGTCCACGCGAAAGATCCGCACTAGCGAGTTCTTTTGGCGTCAACCGTCCCTTCCATTCATCTATTGCTTTTTTGATCGACTCATCGGTCTCGCCTATCTCCCCCCAAACCTCACGCAACTTATCCGATAGCTCGGCCCTGTCCAAACTGACGATTTGCCGTGCGTGCGACGCCGTGATGTCCTTTACAGGAATTGGGCTATTCGGTTTGGCAAGTGAATTCAGTAAGGACTCAGCAGAAGAAGGACGAGAGACAAGCCATTGAAGCACAGCAGCCCGATCCTCGACCTGAAAGGCTCGATATTTGCGAATAATCAGATCTGTTATCTTCGGATCGTCGGTTCGACTCAGCCCCCGAAGAGCGACTGCATTCAGCACGCGCACATCCAATAGGCCTTCACATAACTTCTGCATATCCTCGGGATCCGCGTCAATGAAGGATTCAAGCGCATTGCACCGCGTTGGTAGATCCGCCGATTTATCCAGAACGATAGCTCGCAACTCATCCAAGGCTCTCCCTGAGCCAAACAATGTCGATAACTGTCTTACTTTTGCGTCGTGTTTGACGAGGCTCGGCAAAGCTGCAAACTCTTCCCAGCCTTTCGGAATATCAACCTTGCGGGCACCACGCATCGATTCATACAAACCGTCCAAGATGGCAACTTGTGACGAGCCCGATAATTCACTTGCCTGAAGCAACAACGCCTCCACCGCCACCCGATACTGCTTTATCTCCTTGCCAAAGTATCTGGCAATCATCTTGGTCAGTTGTGGCCATCGTGACACGCTAGCCAATTCGAGCAATCGCTCGGGCTGCTTTTGCCCAACAGGAATAAGCCCATACCACGCCAATAAGGCTAGATCATGATCATCTCCCAGCACCTCGCGGACGATGATGGGCTTCGCAATTTTCGCTCTGAAATCGATGGGCAACCGTTGCATCGTTGATACCAGCACTCGCGCCACCAGGCCAGACGTATCTTCATGTGCCATACGCTCTAGCGTCTCAAATACCTTAGGCTCGGCCGGATAACTCGCCTTAGGGCTTGGACCTGTAATCCAATCCAGTGGCCAATGATCCGTGAGCAACCGAACTGCCCACACCCTTACATGTTCGTCCCCATGCTGTGTCAACATGAGAAGTTCGTCTTGACTTACTTTTCCAGCGGCATATTTTTTCCAGAGTTTAGGCAACACACCCGCACCTGCCAAACAGCGTGGCGTAATGAATGGAGCAGCTTTATTGGTCGAAGCCGAAACGTTCTCCGCATCTCCTTTGCCAACGTACTCAATCTTGAATATTCGACCGCTGGTGCGATGTACTCCGGTATGCTCGTGACATTCTCCCGTGTCGCTCCAATCGATCACATACACATTGCCATCAGGCCCTACGGATAAATCTGTTCCACGAAAGAAAGGGTCTTTCGACATCATGAAATCTGGTTCATGTTTTCCAACATAGCCACTCGTGGTTCGTTCCAAACGCTCGACATTCACGCGCAAGCCATGCATGTTCAGCGTCATCAAGCGATCTTGATAAGACTCTGGCCATAATCGATCTTGATAAATCATCATGCCCACATGGGCATGCCCGCCACCGAGCGAATTTGCCTTGCCATCGCGGCTATCCATCCAATTGCTCTTAGTATCAAAGTGATAGTGATCCGCGATCATATCCATTCGTTCAAAGACATTGGGATTGATGCTCTCGCCAAATGACTCTTTAAAATGCGACCCCGGCAACATGTGCCACAAGTGCCCAATCACGGTGTTGATAAAGAACAACTCGCCATGGCGATCCCAATCATGTCCCCAGGGATTTACGGTTCCATGACACAGTACTTCAAATGTTCTTGTCTCAGGATGAAATCGCCAAATCCCGCCTTCGATGGGGACGCGGTCTTCGATTAAAGTGCCAGGAACGCCAATTTTGCCAGGACAAGAATGCCCACAACGTCCGTACAACCACCCATCCGGCCCCCATTTCAAACCATTGGCAAAGTTGTGATAGTTGTCTTGAGCCACATCAAAACCATCCAGTACAACTTCCACGGGTCCGTCTGGAACATCGTTCTCGTCGCGGTCTGGAAGAAAAAGCAACTGCGGTGGACACATCAACCACACACCACCCCGTCCTACTTCGACACTGGTCAGCATCTGCACCTGATCAGTAAAGACTTTACGAACTTCAGCTCGACCATCACCATCTTTGTCTTCGAAAATTAGCACACGATCACGCAGCGACAAATCAAAACGTTGTGTACGTTCCGCGTAGGTATAGTTCTCTGCAATCCACAACCGACCCTTGTTATCCCAAGCCATCGCGATGGGGTTTTGCACGTCGGGTTCAGCCGCAAACAATTTTGCTCGGAAACCTTGCGGCAGTTGTAAGGACTTCGCCGCCTCAGTTGCTTCCATGGGAACTGCAGTTCCTGGATCTGTATTGCGAACTTCGGGAAATTCATCCCCCAGCACATTGGAACTAAAGATGAGATAGCCGGCGACGGCGACAACGAAACTCCAACCAGAGTGTGACCACAAACAATGCATTGAAAATATCCTCAGACTTTCCGCCCAGCTTGATTCGTACCGTGCCATGGATGGCTAACGCATGATACGATAACCGCAGACTCGATTCAAACGACTCAATGTACCAGGGTACCGTCAATGATTCCTTTCATCGCAACTGCCCGAATTTCAATTTTGTCCATGTTTTTTGCAGTTGTGTGCACTAATCCGTCGGCTCAAGCCTGGCAAACCCAAGACGACTTTTGGAGGGTTTTGCCCACTGGCACTAGCGTCTCGCTTCGTGGGCTAGAAATGTGTGCTGATGGGGAAACCGTCTGGGCATGTGGCAGCAATTCAACAGTCATTCGATCCGATAACCTTGGCAAGTCCTGGAAAACTGTTAGCCCGGCAGGATTCGAAAAACTAGAGTTCCGGTCGATCACAGCCTGGGACAGTCAACGTGCAATGATCGCCAGCGCTGGTACTCCTGCCGTCGTACTGGCAACCAAAGATGGAGGACAAACCTGGCAAGAGATTTTGCGACGCCCAGAGGAAAAAGCGTTCTTTGACGCGATGAAGTTCTTCGATAAACAACGCGGCATTTTGTTCAGCGATCCGGTAGATGATAAGTGGCTTATTCTTATCACTTCCGACGGCGGGCGAAAATGGCAAGAGGTTGCTAAGGACTCTATCCCCAAACTGCGGGTTGGCGAAGCCGCATTTGCCGCGAGCAACTCAGCATTGCATGTGAATGCATCCGGTCGAGCCTGGCTTGGCACAGGAGGTGTCACCAGTGAAAGTTCACGAGTTTACTATTCTACCGATTTTGGTCAAACATGGCTCGATAGTCTCTGCCCCATTCCGTCAGGTGAAGCTGCTGGAATCTTTTCGATTGCGAGCTCCCCTGAGGGACGACTTGTTGCCGTTGGGGGCG